>NZ_JAAHHT010000099.1 GCF_010672085.1 Okeania sp. SIO3I5 | reverse complement strand
TAGGCAAACAGATAGTATCTTTCATCGACTACTCAAAACTATAACGTTGCAGATTTAGGCTCAAGTCTCGGCAAAACTCAAATTCAAAATTGAAAAATCAGTAAATTTTGGAGTTTTCCTGTAGTTGAATTTCTCAGAGTCAGGTAACAAGATTGTATCTTCAAGCTCCTATTCAAAACTATAACGTTGCAGATTTCGGCTCAAGTCTCGGAAAAATTAAAATTCAAAATTTAATTAGCATAAAAATTTGGGGGGGGTTTTCCTGTAGTACCATTTTTCAGATTAAGGCAGACAGATAGTATCTTTCATCGACTACTCAAAACTATAACATTGGAGATTTCGGCGAGAGTTTCAACAAAATTAAAATTCCAATATCCGTTGCGATGCTCTAAATTATTATGTAAACAAAAAAAGCTGAAAGCTGATAGTTAACTGCTATAAAAAACTGTGAATTCCATAGACTCTTTCCTCAAACGCTTTGAACATTTCGGCGTTGAACTTGGCCTCCAACGCATTTACCAACTTCTAGATAATTTAGGCAACCCTCATCTGCAAGTACCCATAATTCATGTCGCCGGCACAAACGGCAAAGGTTCCGTCTGCGCTTACCTCTTATCCATCCTCAAAGCAGCAGGATATAAAGTCGGACGTTACACCTCACCCCACCTCGTTGACTGGACAGAACGTATTTGCATCAACGAAGAAAAAATTCCCTCCAATATACTAGAACAATTATTAGAACAAGTAGAAGCAGCCATTCTACCAGAACAACCTTCACCCACTCAGTTTGAAGTTATTACTGCCGCTGCTTGGTTATATTTTGCCCAACAAGAAGTAGATGTAGCAGTTGTCGAAGTAGGTTTGGGAGGTAGACTAGACGCAACGAATGTTTGTCAGCAACCAATGGTAACTGTTATTACTTCTATTAGTTGGGAACATTGGCAAAGATTAGGTCCTACTTTGAGTCATATTGCTGGTGAAAAGGCAGGTATTCTTAAACCAAGATGCCCTGCCATCGTAGGAGTTTTACCCCCAGAAGCAAAAACAGTAGTAGAAAAACGTATTACTGATTTAGAGTGCCCTGCTGTTTGGGTAGAACCAGCTAAGTTATTAGAAGAAAGTCAGGAAAATAACTCATTGCCAGTAGCTACTTATCAAAATCTTGAATATACATTGCCATTGTTTGGAGATGTACAGTTGATAAATTCAGCGATCGCTATTGCCACAGTTCAAGTGCTGGAAAAACAAGGTTGGGAAGTCTCTCCAGCAGCAATTAAACAAGGAATAGCTGAAACTAAATGGCCAGGACGTTTGCAATGGACTACATGGCAAAATCGCAAATTATTAATTGATGGTGCCCACAATGCTGCTGCTGCCCAAGTCTTGGGGCGTTATGTCAGGACACTTAATTATCCATCTGTCAGTTGGGTTATGGGTATATTGTCTACTAAAGAACATTCGGAAATTTTTCGGGCACTAATTAGATCGGGCGATCGCCTCTACTTAGTTCCTGTGCCAGACCATAGTTCTGCTGACTTGCAGCAACTTAGCACTATGGCTCAGGATATTTGCACAGAATTAGCACTTTGTCAAGTTTACTCCAATCTAAGACTAGCTGTAGAAGAGGCTATTACTGAGAGTGAAAATTTAATTGTCTTATGTGGTTCCCTATATTTGTTGGGTCATTTTCTAACAATTAGCAGCAACTAAAGACTCCTCTGATGGGAGTTGTATTTTTGTTTCTTCTAATGGGAGTTGTATTTTTGTCTCTGCTGATGGGAATTGTATTTTTGTCTCTTCTGATGGGAGTTGTATTTTTGTCTCTGCTGATGGGAATTGTATTTTTGTCTCTTCTGAATCTAGATATTTAGTATTTTTTGAACCTAGATATTTATTAAAAATCGCCTCAATTTTTTCTGAACTGATTGGTTTATTGATAAAGTCAGAACATCCCACAAACTGAGCACGAACCCAGTCAATCATACCTTCTCTACCAGTTAAAATTACGATAGGAGTATTTTTAAAATCTGGTATTTTGCGAATTTGCCTACAGACTTCATAACCATTAATAACAGGCATATCTATATCCAAAAATATTAAATCTGGCTTAACTTTGACTATAGTAGATAAAGCCAACGTCGATTTTTGAATACCAAGAAATTGATAACCATTTTTCGTAATTATTTTACCCATTACTGTATTAATGATCGAGCAATCATCAATACAAGCTATTAATTTTTTTTTACCTACAGAGATGGAATTTTTGGCAGTTTCTAGAGAACGTGAATTTGTTTTTTCAATCTTTTTTACTTGATTTTTTAAGGCATCAATTTTAACTGCAGGTAATGCAGGTATATCGGGCAAAGTAGTAAGTTTAATTATGTCTTTAGTAACATACTGCATTAATTTTTTAGTCAGACTTAATAAATCCTGCTTTAAGTAAAAAGCCAAATCTCGCAATGTCAGTTGTTTACTAATTAATGCCTTAAATTTTTGATAGATTGTATTAGATGTGTATTGCTTGAGAATTTCAGGTTTGTTCAATACAGGTGCTAAATTAGGAGAATAGTTATGTAAATTTGCCTCACACCAACCTTGCCATATTGGCTTAACCTTTTCAAAAGCTTCATAGATACTTAAACGAAAAATAGGTTGCATCATTTCTGGTGGTAGATTACAACTTATAGAAGTAACCTGTAAAGTATCTAAATTATCCTGCTGAATTAAATCAAACAATACTTCTACCAAGGTATTATTAATTATAGAAATAGCTTGCGAGAGTGAAATTTTTTCTTGTTTCAGTAAAATCTTAACTATGTAATATTGCCAGCTTTCATAAACATCATCGGTGTATAAATTTAGAGTTTCCAGAGAAATCAAAGGGCAAAATTGAGTTAAATTTCTGCGCCATCTTCGCCAAGCACTATTACCACCTGTTACCCAACATAGACATCCCCGATTAAAATATAATTGCCACTTTTGTTCTTCTGAATTTTGAAGTTCTAACTTACCACTAAATTCTTTAGGTATCAGACGGATTAAATCTTTAAAAAATTTGGCTGTAGTCTGTTTTGTTTTAGTAACCATTTTTAATACTCTATCAATATCAATGCAGTCCTGATTGACGATATTCTTAAGATAATACTTCTCAAAACATGAATATCTGTCATGTTGCTGAACCTTAATTCAAATTTAATCAAATTGATTAAGATAACTGTTTTGATGAAATTATCAAAGTTCTCAAGAGATAATTACAATTAGACAATTAGCTTAGTCTATAAGAAATAATTTAGCTAACTAACTACTGAATTATAAATATTTCATCTCATTCAAAACTCTAACTTAATAATTCTAAAAGTATTTATTCAAGTTATCAACTCAATCTAATTTTACTTAAAAAAGTTCTAAATATCGTCAGTTATTATACGGATATTTAATCAAATATTGATTTGCTCTTGAGGCAATTACTGATTTAAAAGTTTGTCAAGTAAATCAAATTTCATACCTAAACCAATACTTTTAATCAGCTACATCACCTCAGTGTTTAATTTTAAATAGTATTAAAGAAGTTATGATAGGTAGTAGGGAGTAGCAAACATCGAAGTCATTTCAGTTATCAGTTATCAGTACCTATAAATAGGGTTTGCTGAATAAGTATTATGGGTTCAGGTAGGAGTCAGGTAGGGGAGCCGTTGGATTGGCGACGTACAGGAGAAATGGGAGTTATAGCGCTACGCCCTAGGGAATAGGGAATAGGGAATAGGGAATAGTAAACTGTCAAAGGCTTTCAGGATTTTAGAAATGTCCTAACCTTTACTTCGACTGCTATACAGAAGAGTTAGGAGGAAGAATAGTCCCTTTAAGTTAACTAAGATAGTGATTCAATAATTAATAATTAATAATTAATAATTAATAATTACCTCTTCTTATAAAAAAGAGGATTGGCTAAAAGGAATTTTTTTTCTTCTCTTGGTTGATTGGATATGGCGAGGTCTCCTCGCCATCCCTCAACCGCTTTTTTCTCCATGAATGGAGAGGCTTTATACCTTTATTTTCCGCTAAAAACTGTCTTTGATTCTTTTACTTATTCTTAATTGTACTCGAAAAGGGGCAAAAGTATAAAAGTTTGTGCTGCCTATTTTTGAGAAAAAAAAGATTGTAATGGGAGACTATGTTCACATCATCAAAATTACTTTTATAGTCATTTTGATGATGGTTTTCCTCAGACAAGAAACTTGGCCGTTGCTCAAGATTTTCCCCTGTGTAGAACCAGGGCAAATTCATTTAATAAGAGGGTTGACAAAAAGCATTGAGATTAATCATCATGTAATTATTGCTCATAGCAGCTTGCTTCATTTTTTGACTAAGACTACGTTTAAATATTTTCTGTTGATGGAGAACATGAAGTGCTAATCGTCTGATACCAATTTTATAAATTGTTGCTACAAATATTTGAACTGTTTCTAGTAGTCAATAGTCAATAGTTGTAGGGGCGAATAGCCATTCTTCCCTACAGTATAAGTAGTTTTTATTATCATTTTTTGCTATGAAAAAATCTATTCTAGTAAATTTGTATCTGACTTAAACTACTTTAGTTGACTCAACTATTTGTAACATTCTTTTTTCACCCTTGATATGAGAAGAGGGAATTTGTTTAGACTATGCTTACGAGCATTCAGACGTCAGCTATCAGCAGTTAGGTATAAGTCCCGCAACTTATTATCTCACTTACCCTAAAGGAGAAATTAATCTTCAACGAGAATTAAAAGTTACGAATAAAGTATACTCCTTTAAACATATAAGGAATTGTTCATTATTTGCGCTCTTGCTGACAGCTAATAGCTGAATGCTTACCTATGCTCTGAACGAATATGAAATTGATATTTATAAAAAGTTACATCAAGTGTTAAATGAAGATTTTTTTTATTAACAACTTATTATGAATTTTCAGATTTATTTGACCTTTAAATTTTTTTTTCATGTTGGCTTTAGTCTGAGCTTATTAGGACTTACTGCTTGCAAAAAATTACCAGATAATACAATTCCCGAAGAAGGAATTACTCACCAAATAATTCGACTAGGTTCTATCCTCGCGTTAGAAGGAAAAGAAGAGATTTTAGGGAATAAGATGAAATCTGGTTTAAAAGCTGCACTTGATGATCAATTAGTACAGGCAAAAAAAATCAAGTTAATCTTTGAAAATGATTATTATGAGCCTCCAGTTGCTCATCAAAAGACACAAGAGTTGATTAAATCTGGCATTTTTTTGATGATTGGAAATGTCGGTACACCCACTGCAAAAGAAACATTGCCAATTTTAAAGAAAAACAATATTCCTGCCGTTGGTTTTTTTACTGGTTCTCAACTTTTGCGTTCCCAATCTCAACTAATTATTAATTATCGTGCGAGTTATGCACAGGAAATAGAAACAGTGATTAAAATGGCTTTAGATGCTGGAGTAAAACCATATCAAATCTGTGCTTATGTTCAAGATGACAGCTATGGAATATCGGGATTGAAAGGAGTCAGAAACGCTTTACTAAAAGCACAGGTTGAACAGAACATATTAGATATTTATGACCAAGTTTTAGAGTATAAAAAAAAGGGAAATAAAGACAATCCTTTCCTTAGTCCCGTAGGATTTTATCCCCGTAATACTCCCTATGTAAAGGAAGGTTATAACTCATTAAAACAGTGGGAAAAAAACACAGGAATAAACTGTAGATTAGTCGTTACAGCAGGAACTTCCACTAATATCGCACGATTTATTAAATTAGCTCAAGAAGAAGGAGAAGATTGGTTCATTTCCTCCCTGTCATTTGCCAATCAAGAAGAATTACAGTTCGACTTAGAAGAATATGGGATTAAATACAAAGTGATTATAACCCAAGTTGTTCCCTCATTAGACTCTAATTTACCTATTGTTCAAGAAGCAAAATCTAGGCTAAAAAGCCAGTTTGATCATGTATCTTTAGAAGGATATATTGTAGGAAAAATGACTTTAAAAATCCTCCAAACAATACCAGGAGAAATCAATCGTGATAGTTTTTTAAAGCAGGTTACTATTTCCAAATTTGATCTAGGTGGTGTTTCAATTGATTTTACTCAAGGCAGAACTCAGTCCTCCGACCTAGTTTTAATAAATGTTTTAACTCCTCAAGGATTTAAACATTTAAAGAAAGATGAATTAAGGTATATATTTGAATAATGAATTAATTAGGGTTTGCTGATTAAATCTTAAAGCATTGACAGATAAAGGGATAAAGTTTTTAACCGTTTTAGGTCTTGAAAAAGTACAAGTTTTTGCTCCTTAGAGCTGCATAAAATTAGGATGAAAGGGTTGACTATTGGCAGAAAAATCACGAATTAAATTCTTCCTTCTGTCTCCTCTAAATTCCTTACTCCTCCAGTCTCGAGTCTCCTGTCTCCTGACTCCTACCCTCACCCATAAGACTTTTTCAGCAAACCCTAATTATTATTGGTTTATTTATAGGAAAAATAACTAATGGATAAAAAAGAAAAAAACTTACAAGCAGAAATAAGTTACCTCGAATCTCTCAGCTCTGAAAAATATAAAAGCAGTCCTAAAAAGGCTAGACTAAAACAACCTAAAATACTGAAACCCATTTCTATTTTAGACGCGAAAATTTCTGATTTTGTTGAATGGCTGAAAAATATTTCTTTACTTAAGTTAGCAGGTCTTTTAAGTCAGGGCGCACTGTTGTTTGCCGTGGTGTCTTATGTAATTAGTATACCTAGTCGAAACGAACAGAAGATACAAGAAGCTCGAAAGGTTCTGCGTGAAGAATCTAACCATAAATATAGTGATGGACGTATTGCTGCTTTGAAACTTTTAAATAGTAAAGGTTGCCAAGGTAATCCAGGACTAGAAGCAGTCGGAGCAAAAATGGCTAATATTACCCTTAATCCTTGCCAATCTTTATCTATTACTCAGAGTTCACTTAAGGTTAATAAACATTCAATGGATCTCTCTCATTCAAATCTAGAAGGAGCTGATCTTTCAGGTGCCAATCTTGTCGGAATTAACTTACGAGGGAGTAATCTTCAGGGTGTAAACTTGGCTAAGGCTAATTTAGAAGATGCCGATCTAAGGGAGACCAATTTACAAGGTGCAAATTTATCACGAGCTAACCTCAAGAATGCCATACTCCAAGATAGTAAGTTAGACAACAGTAATTTGTATGGAGCTAACCTTTACACAGCCGATTTCTCTGAAGCTAATCTAGTTAATATTACAGCCTTATGGGCTAATTTCCATGATGCTATTTTCTATCGAGCCAACTTACAATCAGCGAATTTTAATAGAGCGGATTTAAAGGGGGCTAATTTTTATAAAGCTAATCTAGAAAATGCCAAGTTGCGTTTTGCCGATTTAAGTAGCACAACTGACACAAGAGGAGCGCAATTAAAACCCACTAATCTACGAGAAGCACAATTAAAAGGGGCCGATTTGTGGGGAGCAAAAATGTGGTCAATATTTCAGATTAAACAGGCTAAAAATTGGCAGAAAACCAAGAGGATGCCTAATTGGGAACAGCATATCAAACAAGCACGATTACCTCGTTTACGGATAGCTTTGCTCAGGTCACAAGAAGATCAAGAGTATGACAGTCTTTCCGATGCATACGAATTGGGTATGCGTCGTGCTGCTAACCGTCGTGTGGAAGTTTGGGGCATTGATTACCCTGGTGGTGTAGAGAATGAAGCCAAAATAATTGAGCAGTTGATTGACGATGGTATGGATGGGATTATCTTAACACCTGAAGATCCCGTTAAGTCACTTCATACACTTCAACGGGCTAGCGATGCTGGAGTAGCTATTGTCACTGTGGGTTTCTGCTTTGATCATAAGGATGCAGAAGATTTAGCCATTGCTTGCTATAATAGAGATAGTTTCCAAATGGGCTATGATTCAGGTCAGTATCTAGCACAATGGACTCAAGATAATTTACTGACTAATTCTCCCTCAAAATCGGTTCAGATTGCTTTAGTTGATGGTGCTTTCTACGATCGCCACTATCCCTATCTTCAAGGAGTATCTAAAGCGCTCAACGAATCGGGTATCTTGTTTAAAATTGTTGACTCCGTTAGCGTTGCTTCTCATAGAGATATTTTGAAAATCGAAAAACTACTTGAAAATAATCCTAATATTCAGATACTTTGGGGAGGATCAAATCTAGCAACGGAAGTTGCACTTAAAGCAGTAACAGAATCTGGCTTCAATAATAAAGTTAAAGTATTCGGAATTTTGGATCTGTCGGAAGATAAAGCCAAAATGCTACTTAATGCCAATAGTCCTTTACAGTTAATTATTGATCAGTCCAGTCTTCAGATTGGTTATGATGCTGTTAAGACAACAATTTCTGTCTTAAGAAAAGAAACTTCAGGAGCAGATTACAAGGTTCACGATTATAAGGTTCACTTTGTTAACTATCGTCTATTAACTAAAGATGACCTAGATCCTGTACATGATTTGTTCAAGGAGTATGGCTGGTTTTAATCAGTTATCAGTTATCAGTTATCAGTTATCAGTTATCAGTTATCAGTTATCAGTATCTCTATGGAATAGGGAAGCGAGATATCCTCCCGAAGTTCACCTAACGGTAGAGCGCTGGCTTTTAAACCTCACAGCGCAAGCATTCCTAGTTTTTCTCTTGCTAGGTTTTGCCTCTGACCTAGACGGAGTTGCCTCCGTTCCTGGCAGATGGACTGGTTATGCGTTTTCTCTTTCATTGATTTTCCTTTCTACCACCTGAACGTTTGCCTCAATAGTGCGTAGCAAATCAGAAATAATATTATTTTTATTTGAATAAAAAGTCATGTCTATAGGCGAATAACCAAATCTAGTCTTTATGATATAACAAAAATTGTCAGGGTGCAACAGAAAATCCTGTGGCGCGGGATTTTTCTCAGGAGCTTCACAAGATGAAAATATTTGTGATTTGGCATTCGGAAGATTATAGATGGAAAGATTTGATTGGGGAAAAGAATAATTTTTCAAGAGCTTCACAAGATGAAAATTGTTCTGGATATTTGCTCTAGGAAAAAATTTTTGAATATTTTGAATATTTTGATTATCTCTGACCCAGAAAATTTGATTGAATAAAAAGTCATGCGTATAGGCGAATAGCCCCTTATATTCTTTATGGTATCACAAAAATTGTGAAGGTGCAACAGAAAATCCTGTGGCGCGGGATTTTTTTCAGGAGCTTCACAAGATGAAAATATTTGTGATTTTGTACTAGGGAAGGATGGATAATGGATAATGGATAATTACCTCTCCCTAAAAGGGAGAGGATTGACCAAAAAGGAAAAAATTTATTTTCTTCCCCTTGATTGGGAAAGCTTTAAACCTAAATTATCTAATTATTTAATTGTTTAATTGTTTAATTGTTTCGGTAAAGATTTGATTGGGGGAAAACAAAAATTTGTGGAAGCGTCACAAGATGAAAATTTTTTTGTATTTGCTCTTAGGAAAAATTTTTGAATATTTTGAATATTTTGATTATCTGTGAGCCAGAAAATTTGAAAGAACAAAATTTCCCTTTTAACCAATCCTCTTCTTGAAAAGAAGAGGTAATTATTAATTATTAATTACTGAACTATTGCTTGTTGCCTCTCTCAACTAGAAAATTAATTTGGCACAACTACTTATCAGGAACTTCCAAATTTTAAGCATAAAAAACTATAACTTATTCCATTCAGATGCCGCATCAGCGATCGCCTGTTCAATAGTTTTTTCTCCCAACATAGTCGCCTGCAAATTTTGATAAATAATTTGTTTCAACTTATCCAAATTTTTAACAGATGGCAGTAAAACTTCTGCTTCAAAAATTTGATTAGCACCAATAACTCGCGCCCGATCTTGAGTAGAAGCATCAGGAGAAATATTTTGAAAATAACTATTTTCTAAAGTCTTAGTTGTAGAAGGTAAAACATTAGTCTCCTGAGTAAAAGCCATTTGATTTTGATAATTAGTAATAAACAAAACAAATTTCAGCGCTCGATCTGGTAGTTGAGTTTTACTAGAAATAGCAAAATTCATCAACACTATATTTTTCCGATCATTCTTACCCGTAATTTGGGATGTTGGGAGTGAAACCTTTCCAATTTCTGGTGTATTTTCAGATATAGCTTCAATCAATTCTGGACCAGAAAATACCATAGCAGTTTCCCCAGCTTGATACAAATCTTCCCCTGCTGAAATTCCTTGTGTCAATACTTCCTCTGGTAATAAACCTTCCCTATATAAATCAACCCAATACTTAAAAACTGCCTCACCGAGTGGAGTATTAAAAGCAGCTTTTCCATCAACATCTATTAACTCAACTCCCATCTTGCCAAAAGACTCTAATACTTCATTTCCTCCTTGTGGTGAAAAAGAAACAAAAAAAGCATATTTATCAGTTTTTTCCTTAATTTGTTTTGCCACCTTAGCCAACTCTATATAATTTTTTGGAGGTTGATCGACTTTTGCCTGTTTAAATAGCTCTGAATTATAAATTGTTATATTTGTCGTACAATACCATGGAATAGCAAAACTTTTACCATTGATCTGACTAGCTTGCCAAAGATTAGGCAAATATTCATTCTTAATCGAATCTGATAAAATAGTATCCAAATTTAACCAGGCATTAGGTTGAGTCAATAAATGTGCAAAACTGGAATTAAGATTAACAATATCTGGAAGAGTTTCTGTCAAAATAGCACTCTCAATTTTACTTTCCATCTCAGACCAAGGTACATCAACCCATCGCACCGATAAACCAGGATTATCGGCTTCAAAATCAGCAATTAACTGATTAAAATAATTAGTAAATTGAGGTTGAAGTTGTATCGTCCAAAATTCAATTTCTTTAGTCTTTAAATTAGAATCAGGAGAACTGCAACTAATCAAAAATGTTAGTATTAACCCTACAATAGTAAATACTCGAAACCTTTTCCATTTCACTATGACAAACATTTGATAAAATTCAAAAAAAATCTTAGATGATCTGTTAATATTACATAATTTTTCAATTTATTGAAATGTTGATAGAAGATCCATACTATAATTTTCAATTTTGTGTTATATAGGAATGGCAACAAACTAAAAAATTTTTATGCCATACTATTATTAGTATAAGACTCCCACCTACTCAAGCTTTAGTGTTAAAAAAGGTCTCAAAACATGGAAAGTTTGAAAGTCTTACCTATTGCCCATTGCCTATTCCCTATTCCCTAAAAGCAGTGAGATTATTATACACAAATAAAAGAGGATTACTATATATGCTAATGGTGAAAACAAGCCTAGTAATGTTGAGTTAACCAAATAATAAATGTATAATATAGAATTGAGAATTTCTCAAACAATTATTAATTTAGAATCCCAATTTATTAATTCATTAATTTACTAATTCTAAATTCTGCATTCTCAATTCTCAATTCGGAATCCCAATTTATTAATTCATTAATTTACTAATTCTAAATTCTGCATTCTCAATTCTCAATTCTCAATTCTCAATTCTCAATCCCAGTTTATTAATTGATTAATTTACTAATTCTGCATTCTCAATTATCAATTATCAATTAGGAATTTTTTAGTCATTAGCATATTGTAATCAACTATATGCTAATGGTAAAAACAAGCCTAGTAATGTTGAGTCAACCAATAAATGAATGTAGAATATAGAATTAAGAATTGCTCAAACAATTATTAATTTACAATCCCAATTTATTAATTCATTAATTTACTAATTCTGCATTCTGCATTCTAAATTCTAAATTCTAAATTCTAAATTCGGAGGAAAATGGTTAATTACTTAAAAAACTTATTTAAAAAAAAGCAGCCAGGAATAGGAATCGAACTTGGCCCAGACAGAATTAATATTGCTGAAATCCGCCAACAAGGAGATAAATTAAAATTAGTAAATTTTGCTACAGCAGAAGTACCAGAAGATGTATTTTTAGAAGGCCAAATAATTGATGCCCCCACAATGTCAGAACTAATAGAGTCAATTATCGAAGACAACAACATCAAAACTCGCAGAGTAGCAACAGCAATATCAGGCAGAGAAGCAGTTACCCGTGTAATTCCGGTACCAGCAGAATTAAATGACCAAGAATTACAGGACTACATGAATCAAGAAGCAGGTTTATACTTACCATTCCCCAGGGAAGAAGCAGATGTAGACTATCAAAAATTAGGAGTTATAGTAGATCCAAATGATGACCTAGAAAAAGTACAAGTCGCCTTAGTCGCAACTAGAAAAGAAGTAACAGATGCCTACATAGATGTTTTTACACAAGCAGGATTAGCAATAGATGTTTTAGAAGTAAGTAACTTCGCCCTGATCCGCACAGTAAAAGATATACTCCAACAATATGGACCTCAAGAAGCAACAGTAATTGCAGATTTAGAATTTGACAGTACCGAACTTGCTATCGTAGTAGACGGAATACCCCAATTTAACCGGACAATTCCTATTGGTACCTATCAAATGCAATCCTCCTTAAACGAAGCGATGAACTTACCTCCAACCAGAGATACTACAGAGTTACTAGGGATGACCGTTCCAGTATTAGATACAATGGGAGTCACAGGAAACGAGCCAAATCCCGGAACCAATGCCCTACTAAAAGTATTAGCAGAATTAGGAGACGAACTGCGACGCTCAATAGATTTCTATCTCAATCAATTTGAAGATTTGGAGGTGGCACAATTATTATTAACAGGGTCAGGAGCAGCAATAGGACAAATAGATGACTTTTTCATGCAACGTTTAAGTTTACCAGCGTCTAAAGTCGATCCAATCGAAACTTTAGCCTTAGAAACAGAAGAAGAAATTCCACCAGAAGAACGTGCTGGTTTAGGAATTGTATTAGGTTTAGGACTAAGAGAGGTTTAATTTAATTATGTATGGCCTAGATATAAATTTTCTTAACGATCGCCCAGAATATAAAAAAGATATTCCCAAAGGACCAAGTGTTGGACCATCACTAGAAGACCCAAGACCAATTTTGATTGGGGCAGCAGCAGCAGTAGCTGTTAATGGTCTAGTTGCAGGTGGGTGGTTATATCTAAATCAGGTAAACACCAAACTCCAGGCAGACTTAGACAAATTAAATGGAGAATTAAGTACATTAAATGCTCAAATTAAAGACCTGGAAGCAATCAAAGAAAAAACTAAGACATTTAAAGCAGAAGCAAAAGCTTTAGCAACAGTTTTTGACCAAATCAAACCATGGTCGGCATTATTAGGAGAGTTTGGAGCTTTAGTACCTAATGGGGTAATAATAACTAGCATAGAACAAAAAGAACCAAAAGTATCAGCTCCGCCTCCCCCCAAAAAATCTGCTAAAAAGGGTAAAAAAACAGAGACACCAGCTCCCCCAAAACCAACAGCAACTCTATCATTTGCTGGAACTTCAGATTCTTACGGCAAAGTTAATGACTTTTTATTATTATTACAAAGCTCTCCCTTTTTCCAAGGAGAAAAAACCAAACTTATTAGTGCTGCAAAAAGACCTAATCCAACTAGGTTAGAATTACGAGAATCCAAGTCAATCTTAGCACCAGAAATACCAGAATTACCCCCAATAGTTGAATATAAAATAGAAACAAATCTTAGCCCTTTAGGTGCATCAGAATTATTACCTCAGTTAAAGAGTCAAGGAGCAATTGGATTAGTAGATAGAATAGAAACACTAAAAGAAAAAGGAGTATTCTAAAAATGGTAGTAGCAAATGAATGGAATCCAGAACTAGAAGAACAAGAAGAAGAAGAAGGGGGGCCGAAAATTCTAGGTATCTCCCTCAAAGACCCCAGATTTATTGGAGGAGTTATTGGTATTGTAGGTTTAGGAATAGCTGGTTTCTTAGGATATAATCAGCTTAAACCAGCCATAGAAAAAAGTGCCGAATTAAGAGGAGAAATAAAAGCAGCAGATGTCAAAATTAAAGAGCAGAAAAAACAAATAAAAGAACGACCAAAAGCAGAAGAAGAAAGGGAAAAAGCTCAAAAACAAAGAGAAGATGTAACCAGCTTATTTGCTAGTGATAAAACCATGAAAACTCTGCTATACGATATTAATAAACTTATGGATCAAATTAATGCCGGAATTACAGATGAAGACCAGCAAGCTAAAATGACAAAATTTCAACCACTTGAGCCAAAAGGTGGCAATTATATAGTTAATGATAACTCATTAGGACCGCTGGTAAATGGCAAATTAAAACGACGAGAATTCAAAGTAGAATTTGAAGGTAGTTATCCTCAAACAAGAAAATTTATGATTGATCTTGAGAAGATGCAAACATTATTAGTAGTCAAAAATTTAAGAACTAGACTCCAACAAACAAATCAAGCTATAGAAGTTGAATGGAGGCAAAATAGATTTGTAGCAGTTAGTAAGCCAGAAAGTAGACTGAGAACATCCTTTGATCTGCACGCTCTATTAGCTTTAAGTGAGCAAGAGTCATTGGGCAAAGAAAGTTCTACAAAAGAAGAGAATTAACTTAATCAAATAATAACGGTATAAGACCTCAAAAAGCTTACTATTAGACAGGCTGCACTTAGATATACAAATCCATTAGAATAAAGCTCAAACTGAATAACAAACACAAAACGCTCTTAGCTCAAGACGCAGCTTATAGATATGCCTTTAAGTGTGATAACTTTTGATTGCAAGAAGTGTGGCTTGTCTAATAGATAGAGTATAATTCGTTAGATATAATTTAAGAAATATTGTCATAATTTATTTACTAATCAAAAGAAATTAAACTTTAACCAACTTTACCACAAGGTATCTAAAAGTTCCGATTATAAAGCTTTGCCTACCAAGGTAAGCAAGGAAATTATTAGGAGATTAGATAAAAGTTGGCAAAGTTATTTTTCGGCTTTAAGAGAGTGGAAAAAACAACGAAATTTAAATTTTTAGGAAAACCGAAAATTCCCAAATATAAACATAAGAAAAAAGGCTGAAATATTCTGCCCTATTCTCAGGAATAAATTGACAAAAAAGCATTATAAATCACTCATTAGTCAGGGTTAAGCGGTTAGCATGATTGACTTTTTTGACGTTTAGGAGTGGATTTGAACCCAAGGTCATTTCAGTTATTAGTTATCAATTTCTCTGACTGAAGCATTGGGATTGAAATGCTGAATCAAATTTTTTTTTATCCTCTTGAAAGTGGAGGCTATTGACCTAATTTTTTGCTCAAAAAGCTGATAGCTGAAATGGTGATAGTTAGTAAAAAAGGACTTTGTTATCTGTCGATGAGTAAAATCAAAATTCCTACCTCACAGACGGAAATAATAGAGGCGAGAATCATCTCAAAAAGTAGCTGTTATATAATAGAAATAGTCTATGAAAAATCGGAGAAAATAACAGAAAATCAACAAGTAGCAGGAGTAGATTTAGGAGTAAATAACTTAATAGCTGTAACAACAAATCAAACAGGAACTTCACATAAGCATGATTAAATGCAGACCATTAAAAGCCAGGCTATTAAAAGCAATGAATACATTTGATAATAAACAGCGTTTTTGTTTACAATTTGAATTAAGAACTAACCACAATAAAACTAATTCTCATCGGTTAAAAAAATTAACTCACAAAATAAATTGTCTAGTCAAAAATCATCTTCATACAGCAAGGAAAAGATTAATATATTGGTGCTTTAACCATCAAATAGGAATCTTAATTATAGGGCAGAATCAGACATGGAAACAAGAGATAAATTGAGTAAAAAAACAATCAACAATAAGTTGTGAATATCCCTCAGAATCGTTTAATAGAGATGTGAACTGATCAAGCAAAATCAAAAAGAATAAAAGTAGTAATTAGAGAAGTTTATTATACATCTCAATCAAGCTGTTTAGATGGGGATGATTGAGCAACATAAGGAGAAAAAACATAAATTGAGTGGAAAGAGAGTAACAATAGGGTTGTATAAGAAACTGTTTGTATTATGAAGTCTTAAGAGAGTTGTTGAGTGACTAAAATCTCAAAGTAAAAGGTACTTCAAAAGATTGAAATTTGGTAGATTGATTAGGTGGAAAGGTATATATATTCCCTTTATTTTAACTCTTCAATACTTGTGTTGATTTCTTCCTCCCTGTTCCCTATTCCCTATTCCCAGTTAAGAGTTAAGTGTTCCCTTTTCCCTATCTCCTTTTTATATTTCCTGATACATTCAGTCTCTAAAACCAGGAAAAATAAATTATTAATGCAGATTTCATTAATGAATAATGGATAATGAAAACTATCTCTAATTATCAATTATCTATTGGTAAAGATGTCTTTGGGCAAGGAATAAAGAGTTTGCCATTTAACCCTGTGGCGATCGCTCCACTTGCGTTAAACTAAGATTTCAGATTTTTGAGTAAATTTGAGTAAGTTTAGTTGAGCAGTTTTCTGTCATTTAGCTAAAAAACTTCAGTCTTAGTATTGTAAAGTTTTATTAATTTTATAGAAAAACATAGGAAAACAACTAAAAATATCTTAGACTCAGAAAGGATTGCAGAACAGCTCGTTAAATGTTTACAGGAGGGATAATACAGTTAGTAGAACGTACTATTATTAAAAAAAATAATCTGGTGTCAAATACAATGAGTCATGTCAATGTTCGTTTAAATACCGATAAGAAAAGTAGTCCCAAACGCTTTTAGCAATGGGATAGAGGGTGTTGTAGTTCACCCCGTTAAGGTAACACTTAATTAAAACTAAGTCAAGGAATATTTTTCTATAGATTTAGTAACTATAGAATGGCAAAAATTGAGAAGGCACAATGATTTGTTCAGAACCCATTCTCAAAATACTCTTGTAGAAATCAAAATTTAGGTAGATACCAAAGTTTACTCAAACAGTATTCCTATCTAGGACTACCAAAATCAATAAAAAAAGAAAAACTTAAAAAATGATAGCTCCAAAGCTTTAGAAAAAGCCCTATACTCTAGCCCAAGACCAACATCTGAATCAATAAACAAGCCTAGCGTGGAGTGAGGAAAGTGAAACAGCAAATTCAATTTAGTAGTGGACTGTTAACTGGAGTCGCAGCAGTAGTCATAGCTCAGACCCCAGCCTTTGCAGTAACCCAAATTACCCAAGTTCAGTTAAGTTCAGCAGACGGCGGCATGAATATCGTCTTAGTCACAAACAACGGCGATCGCCCCGAAGTATTCTCAGTCAACAGAGACAACTCTTTTGTCGCAGACATAATCAATGCCCAACTCAGCTTACCCCAGGGCAACAAATTTCGGAAAGATAATCCGGCCCCTGGCATAGAATATGTAGAGGTAATGCAGGTAGATGCTAATAGTGTGCGGGTAGTTATCCGAGGCAAGGAAGGTCCTCCCAGAGGCAGGATTATCCAAGGAGGAGGCCAAGGAATTATTCTTAGTGCTGCCACTAGCTCAGGAGAAATAGCTCAAGGACGCCCCCAACCCAATAGTTTTCCCCCACCCTCAGAAGCATCACCTCCTCCCTCACAACCTCAAACCCCACCAGTACAACCTCAAAGAAATATAACACCGCCAAGAGAAAGGACTACAACTCAAGAGTCAGAGGTACTATTACCAGACTCAGGACTAACAGGAGATGGTTTCCCTACTCTGCCAGGACAACCATCTCCTAGTGAAGTACCACCCTTGTTGCGACGAGCAGTAGCACCACCAGTAGGTGATATAGCAATATCTAATATCAACCCTTCAGTAGAAGTTATAGATTTAAGCACCCAAGAAAGAATACCTCGTTTAGTATTGCGAGATGCTCCAGTTAGAGATGTTTTGGCTTTACTAGCTAGGGCAGCAGGATTAAACGTGGCCTTTAGTTCGGGTGAAGAAACAGAAGAAGGGGGGCAGACTATTTCCCTAGATATTGAAAATGAGCCAGTTCAAGATGTTTTTAATTACGTTTTACGTTTGAGCGGGTTACAAGCAAACCGAGTAGGTAACACAATATTTGTGGGGCAAGAGTTACCAGCACCAGCTAGAAACGTTGTGGTTCGTTCCTTCCGTTTAAACCAAGTTCCGGTTCAAGAGGCTGCAGGTTTCTTAGTTAGTCTAGGAGCTGAAAGTGCTATAGTTACAAGCCAACCTATAACTCAGGTTAATACAGTTAATATTCCGGGAACTAATCAGGCAATTACAAATACTGAAACAATTACAAGAACAGTTATTCAACCCCTGCGCTACGACCCACAAGACGCTCCCCCAATATTGGAGGGTTTGCAAGTAGCAGTTGATAATCGACTCAATAGTATTACCTTAGTTGGTTCGCCACAAAAGGTAGAAATAGCAGCAGCTCAATTAATTCAGTTAGATTTACGACAACGGCAAGTAGCTGTAAACGTCAAAGTTATAGATATTAACTTATCAGCTAATGAACAGTTTAATAGTAGTTTTTCTTTTGGGATTAATGACAGTTTCTTTATTCAAGATAATGGAGCAGCATCTCTAAATTTTGGTAATCTCCAACCTGCCGATATTACACAGCAAGATGGTAGTGTTCTTTCTCGTCCTGTAGCCCCTAACCCAATTTCTGGAGACCCCTTCTTTGATACTCAACGTAGATTTGAAGTTCCATTTACAGGTATCCCTAATGTTAATCAAGGTAGAGGTACTTTCCTCAGGCCAATAGCTCCTACAACAAGTGAACCTACAAGAGTTGGTATTACAGATATTGATCCATCAGAGATAGATGTTACTGACGATGGAGTACTGGAGGTAGAACTAGGAGAAGCAACCTTTAGTTTGTTCCCGCAAATTTTGTATCCTAGAAGATTTCTGTCCCAGTTACGGGCTACTGTTAACAGTGGTAATGCTAAAATTCTCACCGATCCAACTTTAGTAGTTCAAGAAGGGGAAATTGCTAGTGTCAGACTTGTGGAAAATATCGTCCGAAGTATTGACAGTAATTTTACAGATGATGGCGGTACCAGTCGAGAAACCAGAACTGTTCGGTTTGAAGATGTAGGTTTGACCCTAGCTATACAGGTGGAGAGAATAGACGATAATGGCTTTGTAACTGTAACAGTAAATCCAGAAGTAAGCTTCATTTCCGACAGGATACAAACAGATGCTAATAATCTCAATGAGTTTGGTACAGAAATTGCCAGGCGTCGGGTTGAATCTGGTAGAATTCGTCTGCGGGATGGACAAACTCTAATTATTTCTGGCATTATTCAAGAGCAAGAAAGAACAGAAATAAATAAAGTGCCTATTTTGGGAGATTTACCGATTATTGGTCCCCTATTTCGCAGTAGTCAAAATGAAAATCAACGAGCGGAGACAATTGTACTACTGACTCCTCAAATACTTGATGATGGCGATCGCTCTTCTTGGGGCTACCGATATAATCCCAGTCCAGATGCTTTGCAGATGATGGAAAGGGGTCAGCCAAGACCACGCTAAAGTTTAGATATATGTTAGGGATGGCGTCAATTTGAACCATCCCACTTTGGTTGATTGACATACTCCCGACGTTGCCTTTACGGGAAAAATAGGGATTCTTCAGTCTGGGAAACCCTGACCGCTGCGCATGACAGAGGTGATGTCCTCCCCCTGTGTTGACATTGATAATAACAAAATGCTCCTAAAAGTGTCAAGGGCCTATGAACGTTTAGCTTATGAAGGTATCCGAATCCTGGCCCAGGCTTTCATCCCGACGCTCCCCCTCCCCCCTATGCACGGGGGGTTAGGGGGGATGGAGAGCGCGGGACTTCCCGCCAGGAAAGTTAAAAAACTCAGACGTCTTAGTTTTTGCGACTGTCTCAGGAAGCTAGACTCAAATAATTAGCTAATTTGCATTTTTGATTCTCGATTAGCAAACATTTAGAGGAAGGAAACTAAGTTGAATAAAAAATCATGCCTATAGGCGAAGTAACCTATCTAAATATTATGATATCACAAAAATTGTGAGGAAGCAACGGAAATTCCTTTGACACGCGATTTTTTTCCAGAGCTTGAGAAAATGACAATGCTGGCGATTTTCCACTTAGGAGGTATAGATGGAAAAGCTTTGATGAGGGAAAAGCAAGCATTTAGAGAGCTTCATAAGATGAAAAAAATTCTGCTATTGCTCCTGAGAAAATTCCTGAAGATTTGATGGTCTCTCAGTCAGGCAATTTAGTTGAATAAAAAGTCATGCATATAGGCGAAGTACCCCATCTAAATTTTAGAATATTGTTCCTAAGAAAATTCCTGAATATTTGATTGCCTCTTAGCTAAAATATTTGGTTGAATAAAAAGTCATGCGTATAGGCGAGCAACCCCATCTAAATTTTAGAATATCACAAAAATTGTCAGGATGCAACGGAAAATTCTTTGACGCGCGGAAATTTTTAGGTAGCTCTAGAAAATGAAAATGTTGGTGATTTTTCATTGAGGAGATATTGATAGAAAGATTTGATGAGGGAAAAACAAACATTTCTGGGAAGCTTTCTAAGATGAAAATATTTTTGTATTGCCTAATCACCACTGCTGACTCGTAACTCAAAAATTTAATCGCGGGCAAAGATACTAAATGGCTTCTCTATAGCTTTCTAGATTTAGATTCGTTTTGAATCTATTGCTATTTTACGGAAAATTAAACCCACTTAACTTAATTTAGAGTATACCATCGAACTTGCTCTTTTAACTTGAAACTTCTTAGAGTATTAAGCAAGAATTATACACTCAAAGCTCAAGTATTTATCATAGTTGTGGTCAAATTCCCGATTTTAGATAAAAACCCCAAATCCACAGAAAATTTCAAATTCTTCTTAAAGCTTAAACCAAGAAAATTCAATTCCAAAGAGTAACCTTAAACCTCAACAAACATTAACTTGATAAATATTGCCAGAAAAATGATATGGTGACTAACAAATAAGGTTTGAAACCCACCCTTTCAACCTGAGTTACTGATAACTGATAACTAATAACTGAAATGCCATATTACATATCACCCAGATTCATAGATAAACTAGCAGTTCACATTACCAAAAATTTCTTAGACTTACCCAGAGTAAGAGTACCTTTAATCTTAGGAATCCACGGACGAAAAGGAGAAGGAAAAACTTTTCAATGCCAATTAGTATTTGAAAAAATGGGAATTGAACCTGTCACAATATCCGGCGGAGAATTAGAAAGTAAAGATGCGGGAGATCCTGCACGTTTATTACGTTTACGTTATCGAGAAGCGTCGGAAAAAATCAAAGTTCAAGGTCGAATGTGCGCCTTATTTATTAATGACTTAGATGCAGGTGCAGGTAGATTTGATGCGGGTACTCAATACACAGTAAATACTCAATTAGTAAATGCTACTTTGATGAATATTGCCGATAATCCTACTAATGTACAATTGCCTGGTAGTTATGATGAAACTCCACTACATCGAATCCCAATTATTGTGACTGGAAATGATTTTTCTACTCTTTATGCACCTTTAATTAGGGATGGTCGAATGGTGAAGTTTTATTGGGAACCAAACCGAGAAGAGAGAATTGGTGTAGTGGGTAGTATTTTTAAAACAGATGAACTTTCTGCCACAGATATTGAGAATTTAGTAGATGAATTTTCTGACCAAGCTATAGATTTTTTTAGTGCTTTACGAAGTCGGATATATGATGAACAGATTCGTGATTTTATTCATCAAGTAGGAATAGAAAAAATTTCCAGACGGGTAGTGAATGCTGTGGAAAAAATTCCAGATTTTCCCAAGCCTAATTTTAATCTCTCCCATCTTCTAGAATATGGAAAAATTATGGTTGGAGAACAACAACGTATTCGAGAGTTGCGGTTAGTAGAAGAATATAATCAATCTCGATTGTTCGGAGTTTCTCAAACGAACCAACCGGAACAATTTACGCCAAATTATAACTATTCATCTCCAGAAGTAACTAAGTCTAATCAGTTAACAGAAAATAGGATTAATAATGATGTTAAAAGTGGAAATGTCAGTGCAGATGTAAGGGAACAGATACAAAAAATTCTCCAAGATGGTTTAAAAATTGGGATGGAATATGCAGATAAACGTAGATATAAAACTGGTTCGTGGAAAAGTTGCGGACAAGTAGAGAATAATCAAGAACAGGAAGTGATTGATGCTCTAGAAAATTGTTTATCTGAACATCAAAATGATTATGTTCGCTTGATAGGAATTGATCCTAATATTAAGCGTAGAGTAGTGGAGACAATTATTTACAAACCTAATTAACTAGAGTATTGAGAAACTTCAAACCACAATCCTTGATTTGCCATGATTGGTAAAGCAGCCATATTTATCTGATTTTCTCGTTGAGAAAACTGGGCTAATTTGACAATCAATTTATAGATGCTATTTAGTATCTTTCCCCACGGTTAATTTTTTGAGTTACGAGTCGGGAGTGGAATAGAGGCAATAAAGAAATATTTTCATCTTTGAGAGTCTGCCATAAATGGTTGTTTTTCCCTTGTCAAATCTTTTTTTTCATCTGTAACTTCCTAGGATGGAAAATTACCAACATTTTCATTTTCTAAAGCTCCTAAAAAATTTGGCGCGTCAAAGGATTTTGGGTTGTCTCCTCAGAATTTTTGTGATATCATCAAGATTAACTGGGTTAACTCGCCCTCATGCATGACTTTTTATTCAACCAAATTTGATGACTCAGAGACTTTTCAATCTTCACTAATTTCTTTCAAGAGCAATACAGAAATATTTTCATCTTGAAGAGCTACCCATAAATGGTTGTTTTCTCTCATCAAATCTTTCCTTTCCATCTATAACCTCCTAGCGCGGAAAATTACCAACATTTTCATTTTCTAAAGCTCCTGAAAAAATCGGCGCGTCAAAAGATTTTGGGTTGTCTGCTCACAATTTTTGTGATAAGCTAAAGATTAACTGGGCTAGCTCGCCCTTATACATGACTTTTTATTCAACTAAATTTGATGACTCAGAGACTTTTCAATCTTCACTAATTTCTTTCAAGAGCAATACAGAAATATTTTCATCTTGAAGAGCTACCCATAAATGGTTGTTTTCTCTCATCAAATCTTTCCTTTCCATCTATAACCTCCTAGCGCGGAAAATTACCAACATTTTCATTTTCTAAAGCTCCTGAAAAAATCGGCGCGTCAAAGGATTTTAGGTTGTCTGCTCACAATTTTTGTGATAAGCTAAAGATTAACTGGGCTAGCTCGCCCTTATACATGACTTTTTATTCAACCAAGGATACCTATAAGACTTCCTTCCGCTTTTCAACTGTCGCCGACATAAAAAGCGGAGTAAGTGCGACAGCTATATTACTCAAGTTGTGGAAAGGAAAATCAATGTAAAAGATACGCTTAGGAATTCTATAGATGCTATTTAGTATCTTTGCCCACGGTTAATTTTTTGAGGCACCGACTCATCCATGGCAAAAAGCAATACAGAAAAAATGCTGAAAAATACTTCCCTACTCCCTACTCCCTACTCCCTCTTGAGTAGGATTTAACGGAGTTACTAAACCTTCATCTCCTCCTAATTGTTGACGACCATTACGAATAACTTGGAGCATATCCGTTAACTGCTGTTCAATACTATCAAGTACATGGTCAGCATAGTCATCAGCACCATTCTGAATTTCATCAGACTCAGCGATCGCTCTAGCTCTCATTTCTTCAAGTTCTTGTTGAGCTTGATAGCGAATTTGTTCAATTTCAGCAATAGTAGCTTGTTGAATTGCTTCACAATCTTGCTGAACCTGATTTCTAAGTTGATCTGCTTCTAGTTTGGCCTGCTGTACAAGGCCCATTTCATTTAAAATTTGGTCAGCTCGTTGTTCAGCATTTTCAATAATCTCTTCCGCATAAAGTTCAGCTTCTTGAAGAATTTCATCTTTATGCCGAACAATCATTTCAGCTTCCTGAAAAGCAACTGGTAAATTCAGACGTACAATATCTAGTTGGTCTAATAACTGTTCTTCATCTATTAAAGTACGTCCCACAAAGGGTATTCTCGGACTATCAAGGATAATCTCCTCCAGTCGATTTAGTTCTCGCTGGATATCTACTCCAGGGGCACCACTGGTGGATTCACTCTCTACATTTTGCCCACTTACCTCTGGTTCAATATTGGCTTTGGCTGAGTTTTGTCGTAACATTTATAAATATCAATAGCAATGTGCTGAGGAACGAGATGATCTACTGAGCCACCAAAAATGGCGATTTCTTTAACTACACTACTACTTAAAAAACTATATTCATTAGAGGTAGCTAAAAAAACGGTTTCTATTTCAGGTGATAAGGTTTTATTAGTGTGGGCCATTTGTAATTCTTTTTCAAAATCTGAAAGAACCCGTAGACCTCGAATCAGGACTTTAGCCTGTTGCATTTTTGCATAGTTTACCGCTAAACCATCAAAACTGGCTACCTCTACATTAAGCAAGTGTTCTGTGGAATGGCGAATTTGATTCAAACGCTGCTCAATGGTAAATAAAGAGGTCTTACTAGGGTTTCGCAGTACGGCCACAATTACTTTTTCAAACAGGTTACAACCTCTTTCTATAATATCTATATGACCGAGGGTAATAGGATCGAAACTGCCTGGATAAATTGCAATCACAATATAAGTTATGTAAAAGCTACTAAAGTATTTTAGCAACCTTTTTCACAGAAGAGGGAGTAGGGTTCAATAATTAGTAATTAATAATTAACAATTAATAATTACCTCTTCTTAAAAATAAGAGGATTGCTTCAAAATAATTTTTTGCTTCTCTTAGTCGATTGGATATGGTTAGGTTTATTCAGCATCCCATCCTAAGGTCATGCTCCGCTTGCCTACCGCTTGTTTCTCCTTAAAAGGAGAGGTTTTAAACTTTAATTTTTTGGTAAATAATTGATAAGTATAGAGTGGGATAATTGATTTAATTTTTGATTATTGGAGATGTCTATTAATAACTTGTAATAACTTGAGGAGAGAATATATAAATTGACAGATATAAATCAACAAAAGGCATTATCTTTACTCCAACTAGCGCTTAATAATCCTACTGCTGAATTTAGAGATGGTCAGTGGGAAGCAATAGCAGCTATTACTGAAAATAAAAGCCGTCTTTTAGTTGTGCAACGTACTGGGGAAAAAGTTTTGTCTATTTTTTAGCTACTCGTTTACTTAGAGATCAAGGGAAAGGTGTAAGTTTATTAATTTCTCCCCTTTTAGCATTAATGCGAAATTAAATTTCCGCAGCAGAACGAATTGGAATTAGCGCTCAAACAATTAATTCCAGCAATTCGGAAAAATGGGAAAAAGTCGAAAATGATTTAATGGCGGGAAAAGTAGATATCTTATTAATTTCTCCTGAAAAATTAGCTAATGAAAACTTCCGAGAAAATATTTTAATTCCTATAGCTAAAAATATCGGCTTATTTGTAGTTGATGAAGCTCACTGTATTTCTGATTGGGGGCATGATTTTCGCCCAGATTATCGACGCATTGTTAGGATTTTACAAGCTTTACCACAAAATATTTCTGTGCTTGCTACTACTGCTACTGCTAATAATCAAGTGGTGGATTATCTTGCTGTTCAACTAGGTAAAAATCTGGAAATATTTAGGGGTTCATTAACTAGAGATAGTCTCCAATTACAAAATATTTACTTACCGAGTCCTGCTTCTCGTTTAGGATGGTTAGCAGAACATTTACCTAATATTTCTGGCAGTGGAATTATTTATACTTTAACTGTGAGAGATGCGGAAAGAGTTGCTAATTGGTTAAAGTCTCAAGGAATAAATGTAGCAGCTTATCATAGTAATAAAGATACAGAAGAGCGAGAAGAATTAGAACGGCAATTATTGAATAATGAAATTAAGGCATTAGTTGCAACTGTAGCTTTAGGAATGGGTTTTGATAAACCAGATTTAGGCTTTGTTATTCATTATCAACGTCCTGGTTCGGTGGTACATTATTATCAACAAGTAGGGCGTGCAGGTAGAGCGGTGGAAAATGCTTATGGTATTCTTCTTAGTGGTGAAAAAGATGAAGAAATTACCGATTATTTTATTCAGACTGCCTTTCCTCCTGAAGCTCATAATCAAGCAGTTTTGGCTGCATTAAATGAAGCAGAAGATGGTCTTTCTGTTCCGATGTTAGAGGAAAAGTTGAATCTTACTAATGGGCAAATAAATAAGGTTTTGAAGTTATTATCTATTGAGACTCCATCTCCAGTAAAAAAAATTAAGTCAAAGTATTATGCTACTCCAATTAATTATCAAACAGACACAGAAAAAATAGCAAAATTGACTGAAATACGTTATCAAGAACAAGCTCGAATGCGGGATTATCTGAAGAGTCAAGAATGCTTGATGGAATTTCTCAGAAAAGAATTAGACGATCCAAATCCTCACCCTTGCGGTAAATGTGCTATTTGCTTAGGAAAACCACTTTTTCCAGAGAATATTTCCTCAAAATTTGTGACAGAAGCTGTGCAATTTTTACGACGTAGCGAACAAATTATTGAACCTCGGAAAATATGGCCGAAAAATGCTTTATTAACTTATAATTTCAAAGGCAAGATATCTGAAGACTTAAAAGCAGAAACTGGGCGATCGCTTTCTCTTTGGAATGATGCTGGTTGGGGTGAATTTGTGAAAAAAGGAAAGTATCAAGAAAAATATTTTGATGATAGTTTAGTTCAAGCTACATACGACATGATTCAACGTTGGCAACCTAAACTTTTTCCGTCTTGGGTGACTTGTATTCCCTCTTTAAATCGTCCGAAACTTGTGCCTAATTTTGCTGAACGTCTTGCTCAAAAATTAGGTTTACCCTTTGTTCGGTGTATTATAAAAATTCGTCAGACTTCACTACAAAAAGAAATGAGTAATAGTTACAAACAAGCTCATAATTTAGATGGTGCTTTTGAAATTAATAATTGGGAAGGAATTAGTGGAAATGTGTTTTTAGTAGATGATGTTGTAAATTCAAGATGGAGTTTTACTGTTGTTACGGCACTTTTAAGAAAAGCTGGCAGCGGTCAAGTTTTTCCATTAACTTTAGCAATAAATCAATTTTGAATAAGGAATAAGCAAGACCAAAGTTAGCAAACCTTTTCAATAATTAATAGTTAACAATTAACAATTAATAATTACCTTTTCTGTAATCTAAGGATTGGTTAAAAGGAATATTTTTTGGCGTTAGTGATAGGTGGCTATGATTTTTCTGGATCTAGAAACCGGGGAAAGTATAAAATGCCCATACATACTAACATCTGTCTCGAACAAATCCGGTTTCTTATAACAACCTCGCCATTATTTCATAGCTCGGTTCACCAATGCTGATTTTTTCTTTTTTTCTCCCTAAAAGGAGAAGCTTTAAACCTTAGTTTTTTGGTAAATAAATAATGGCAATTAGTTAATTAATCTATCCCACTATTCTTGAAACCGTTAATAGCAACTCTAGCTTGAAAATATGGGTAAATTTGAGTTAATAAAGACCTCTCCCCCAACTCCTTTCCTGCAAGGAGAGGGGAAACTATTTTCCTCTCTTTCTAAGAGGTACAGTTATTTTTCTTCTTTATCTATTCCCTGTTTCCCAAATTACAACTCTGTAGGGACGTTGTATGCAACGTCTCTACCTGCTTACTACTCACTAAAACAAACGAGTTTTGTACTTCACAAGTATGGGAATTGCTATATGTGAATTTACTTGCTCTAAACAATGTTTTTTTGCTAAATAATATAAATAGAGATACCACCTGAAAATTATCTAATAAAAATGCTTAATCATGTTTTATCTCCAGATGCACAAGTGATTTTATTACTATGTGCTAGTTTTGGTCAAAATAGAAATATCCAGCCACAACCTTTAACGCTAAGTGAGTATAATCGACTTGCCAAAGTTTTAATTGAAAATCAACTCAGACCAGGAGATTTATTAAGTGCAAAAGGATTAAATATACTGACAAAAATTAATGATGAAAAATTAAACTATGAGCGGTTAGTAGCTTTATTGGAAAGAGGTGGAATTTTAGCTATTACTTTGGAAAAGTGGGTTAATCAAGGTTTATGGATTATCACAAGAAGCGACAAAAATTATCCTATAAAATTAAAGCGGAATCTCCAACATTTAGCACCAGCAATTATTTATGGTGTAGGAAATGTAGAATTATTAGAAAAAGGCGGATTAGCAATTGTGGGTTCTCGCGATATTAATGAAGAAGAAATTGAATATACAAAGAGGGTTGGAAAAGTTTGTGCATCTCAAGGAATTAATGTAATTTCTGGGGGTGCAAAGGGGATAGATAAAGAAGCAATGTTAGGAACTTTAGAAGCAGGTGGTACTGTGGTTGGAGTTTTTGCAGATAGTTTAAATAAAGCGTCTGTTTCTAAAAAATATCGTGATAGTATTAGGGATGGTAAATTAACTTTAATTTCTACTTATGACCCTAATGCTGGATTTAATGTTGGTAATGCAATGGGTCGAAATAAATATATTTATGCTTTATCTGATTATGCTTTGGTTGTAAGTAGTAGTTTAAATAAGGGTGGTACTTGGGCAGGTGCTACAGAGGTTTTGAAGAAATATCAGAAAATACCTGTATTTGTGAAGGTGGAAGGAAAAGTTAAAGAGGGAAATCAAGCACTTTTAGATAGAGGAGGAAAGTCTTTTCCAAGAGAACCGTGGAATGGGAATTTAAAGGAACTTTTGTCAGTCTCAAAATCTCAGTCAAATTTGCTAGAAAATAATTTATTGCCAGAGTCGGAAACTCCGGTAAATATTTCTGCAAAAACAACTCAATCAGAATCAAAAACTCAGTCAAATTTGCCAGAAAAGAATTTATTGACAGAATTGGAAAATTCGGTAAATATTTCTCCAAAAACAACTCCATCAAAATTCAAATCCCAGTCAAATCTGCCAGAAAATAATTGATCGCCAGAATTGGAAAATTCGGTAAATTTTTCTGCAAAAACAAGTCAGTCAAAATCAGAAAATCCATCAAATTTGCCAGAAAATAATTTATTGACAGAATGGGAAAATCCGGTAAATATTTCTGCAAAAACAACTCCATCAAAATTCAAATCCCAGTCAAATCTGCCAGAAAATAATTTATTGACAGAATGGGAAACTCCGGTAAATATTTCTGCAAAAACAAGTCATTCAAAATCAGAAAATCCATCAAATCTGCCAGAAAATAATTTATTGACAGAATGGGAAAATCCGGTAAATATTTCTGCAAAAACAACTCCATCAGAATCAAAATCCCAGTCAAATCTGCCAGAAAATAATTTATTGACAGAATGGGAAAATCCGGTAAATATTTCTACCAAAACAACTCCATCAAAATTCAAATCCCAGTCAAATCTGTCAGAAAATAATTGATCGTCAGAATGGGAAAATCCGGTAAATATTTCTGCAAAAACAAGTCAGTCAAAATCAGAAAATCCATCAAATTTGCCAGAAAATAATTTATTGACAGAATGGGAAAATCCGGTAAATATTTCTGCAAAAACAACTCCATCAAAATTCAAATCCCAGTCAAATCTGCCAGAAAATAATTTATTGACAGAATGGGAAAATCCGGTAAATATTTCTGCAAAAACAACTCCATCAAAATTCAAATCCCAGTCAAATCTGCCAGAAAATAATTTATTGACAGAATGGGAAACTCCGGTAAATATTTCTGCCAAAACAAGTCATTCAAAATCAGAAAATCCATCAAATCTGCCAGACAATAATTTATCGCCAGAATTGGAAAATTCGGTAAATATTTCTGCCAAAACAAGTCATTCAAAATCAGAAAATCCATCAAATCTGCCAGACAATAATTTATCGCCAGAATTGGAAAATTCGGTAAATTTTTCTGCCAAAACAAGTCATTCAAAATCAGAAAATCCATCAAATTTCCCAGAAAATAATTTATTGACAGAATGGGAAAATCCGGTAAATATTTCTGCAAAAACAACTCCATCAAAATTCAAATCCCAGTCAAATCTGCCAGAAAATAATTGATCGCCAGAGTTGGAAAATCCGGTAAATGTTTCTCCAAAAACAAGTCATTCAAAATCAGAAAATCCATCAAATCTGCCAGAAAATAATTTATTGACAGAATGGGAAAATTCGGTAAATATTTCTCCAAAAATAAGTCATTCAAAATCAGAAAATCCATCAAATCTGCCAGAAAATAATTTATTGACAGAGTTGGAAAATCCGGTAAATATTTCTCCAAAAACAACTCCATCAAAATTCAAATCCCAGTCAAATCTGCCAGAAAATAATTGATCGCCAGAGTTGGAAAATCCGGTAAATATTTCTCCAAAAACAAGTCAGTCAAAATCAAAATCCCAGTCAAATTTGCCAGAAAATAATTCATTGCCAGAGTTGGAAAATCCGGTAAATATTTCTGCCAAAAAAACTCATTCAAAATCAGAAAATCAGTCAAATTTGCCAGAAAATAATTTATTGACAGAATGGGAAAATCCGGTAAATATTTCTGCTAAAACAACTCATTCAAAATCAGAAAATCCATCAAATCTGCCAGAAAATAATTTATTGACAGAGTTGGAAAATCCGGTAAATATTTCTGCCAAAACAAGTCAGTCAAAATCAAAAAATCAATCAAATCTGTCAGAAAATAATTTATTGACAGAATGGGAAAATCCGGTAAATATTTCTCCAAAAACAACTCTATCAAAAGTTGAAACAAAATCGAATTTATCTATTTCCGAAATAAGTAATCAAAGCATTTATGAAAAAGTCTTACCTATCATATTGGAAAATTTAAAACAGCTACACAATGAAAAAGATTTAAGTAAAATATTAAAAGTTCGAGTTGGTCAATTACGTTTTTGGTTAAATCAAGCTTGTGCTGAAGAAAAAATAATCAAAACTAAAAAACCAGTAAATTATAGAATTTATGCCGAAACTCAAGAACATCAAAATTATCAAATTTCAACACAGCAATTAAGTATTTATGAAGCAGTTTTGCCCATAATCCTTGAGAACTTAGAGAAACCACAAACAGATAAAGATTTAGCTACAAAGTTAAATGTAAATATTGGTCAATTACAAGATTGGTTAAAAATAGCTAAAACAGAAGGTAAAATAATTTCACAAAATCAATCTAATACTTATGTAATTTCCCAAGACATCAAACAGTTATCTTTGTTTGATACAGTAGAAAATAATGAGGAAGGATTAGATTGGTAAAATTTTTCCTAAAAGAGAGAATAGGGAAAAGTAATTTATAATTGATAATTGATATAGCAATTCCCACAGTTATAAGGCACAGTTGTTTTTCTTATTTTCTACTCTACTACTGTAGGATGGCAGAAATAACAATTTGCAGA
>NZ_JAAHHT010000098.1:5205-31404 GCF_010672085.1 Okeania sp. SIO3I5 | reverse complement strand
TATTACAGCGCTTTTCAGTTGAGTAGACCACTAAATTCATTGTTAGGAGTCAGGAGTCAGGAGTCAGGAGTCAGGAGTTAGGAGTTAGGAGTCAGGAGTCAAGAGTTAGGAGTGAAGAGTCAGTATCATTGTGGTTTATTCATATGAAAACCGCTGTAACTGGCAGGAATACTTAAGAACCAGAAAAAAAACTTAAATTTCCGGTAAAATTCACCCTTGAGTTTACACCAACGATACCAGCGGACATGATATAACTGATTATCCGAACATGATATAAATAGATATCTCCGATCATATAGCACTACGCAAATAGTTTAGGACATTTCTAAATCCTGTTTGCGGAGCATTTCCCTATAAGAAAAACCTTTTGAGAGTCTACTCTTCCCTCTCTTGGTGCGCGTTCCCTTGCGCCTGTCGGCGACGCGGGGTCGCACCGCTGTTCCCTGTTCCCTATTCACGCTTCGCGTAGCGCTATAAAAAATAAAATCAATTATCGCCCTCTTATTCATCTATGTCTTTCACCCTATTCCCTGTTGCTATTGACAAAAAACTAAAATAAGCTATATACTAATTTTTAGTTTATTGAAAAAAGTTCTTAATAATTTAGATAGAACTATGGCCAATCCCCCAAAGCCAGAAAAATCAGCATTTTGGAACAGACGGCAATTCCTCAAGCTAGGAATTGCTGGTACTGGTGTCACTTTAGCTGGCATCACTACTCAACATATTCTACCTTTATTGTCGTCATCACTCAATGCTCAGGCAGCCATAAATGCTATAGAACTAGATCCTATGAATGCTCTGCGGGATTTTGATTATGGCATTCTCAAAGAAGAAAACGGTCGCAAAATCAGAGAATTTCAAATTAAAGCAATTAATTCTAAATTACAACTAAATCAAGCAGTATCCTTGATTAGTTGGAACTATAATGGTCGTGTTCCTGGACCAACATTGAGAGCAACAGCAGGGGAACGAGTAAGAATTATTTTTGATAATGAAGGTGGTCACTCTCACAGTATGCACTTTCATGGTATTCATCCAGCAGAAGCAGATGGAGTAAAACCAGTCCGTCATGGCAAAACAACAGTTTATGAATTTGACGCTCAACCTTTTGGAGTTCATCTTTATCATTGCCATATTGCTCCAGTGACTCGTCATATTAGCAAAGGGTTGTACGGTATGTTTATTATCGATCCTCCCGAAGGTCGCCCACCTGCTGATGAGATCGTATTGGTAATGGGAGGTTATGACACTAATAATGATGGCAAAAATGAGCTTTATGCTTTTAATGGTTTACCAAACTATTACAAAAGTCATCCAATACCGATACAGCAAAATCAACTGGTGCGTTTGTATATACTAAATATTATTGAGTTCGATCCTGCTGCAACATTTCATATTCATGCAAATTTTTTCCAGGTTTATCCTACTGGAATGACTGTTAAACCATGGCAGGAAACAGATGTTATTACTATGGGAACTTCGGAAAGACATATTCTCGAATTTTCCTATCCCTTTCCAGGTAAATATATGTTCCATCCGCACCAAGATGCGATCGCAGAAAGTGGTTGTATGGGTTTCTTTGAGGTTTTGCCTCAAACTTAAAAAAATTAGCAACTTGTCAACTTGATTACGAGGTTATTATGATGAAAATTAACTCTATTTTACGTTATTTTTTCGTGGGATTGATTGCTACTGTATTAGCTATATTTTTTAATCCTAATATTCAGGCAAATGTGAGTAATAATTCTATGGTTTTAGGGACTCCAAGTATTGCCGTTTATCCTGACAGTAAAGATATTGACTATATGACTAACTTGGCATTAATGAAAGGGCATTTATTAGTAGGAGAAGAATTAATTGTAGCCAAAGAAGCAAAGCAGGCAGAACCTCATTTTGGTCATCCTGTAGAAGAATTATATATAGATATTGAAAATGAGTTAAATGCTCGGGGTGTTAACCAGTTCAAGAATACCTTAAATAATCTGCATGATTTGGTCAAAGCTGGTGCTAAAGATACTAATAAATTTAATAGTATGTATCAACAAACTGTGCAAGAGATTGATGGAGCAATTTCAAATTTATCTAATCAAGAGCGTCAAAAGCCAGAATTTGTATTACAGGTAATTAATGGATTATTAGACACTGCTGGAGCAGAATATGAAGCAGCAATTCTTGATGGAAAGATTGTGGAAGTTATTGAGTATCAAGACTCACGAGGATTTGTTGATTATGCAGAGATTCTATACAAAAATATAGCTGATAAAATGGGGAGTAAATATTCTGATATTGATGGGAAAATACAAGCAAATATGACTGAATTGAAAAAGGCTTGGCCGTCTGCTTTAGCACCAGAAAAAGTAGCAATGGAACCTGCTAAAGTATCAAAGCTAATTGAGCAGATTAAACAAAATAGTGAAAAAGTAGGATAAGCGGTTCATTAATGGATAATGGATAATTGATAATTACCTCTGGTTAAAACCATCGGATTGAATCTAAGGAAATATTATTTATTTTTTCTCCTTAAAAGGGGAGGTTTTAGACCAGAATTTTTCGGTAATTTAACTTTGCTTGGCGGGAAGTACCGCCCTCTCCTAAAGGGAGATTTATAAGGGAAAGACAGGGGTTATGTGTGTGCTTTGTCCTGATTTTCTATATACTTTTATTCTCACTCATTTTCTTCCTCAATTCTCTTAGCATTTTACTGCTGCCTATTGTGAATACCTGGTTAATTAAATTAGGAATTAACTCTAAAATTGGTAAATATGGAAAGGTAAGACTAATAGATGATTCCAGATATAATCCATCAGTAAAAACCTTAATCGTGAATTTTTATTCAGTATAAATCCATGATTCTGGAACTTCTAAAGCTTCATAAACAGCAAGAGTAGTTTTGGAAATTACATCTACCTCAATAGCTAAGTCTGGAGGTGGATATACTGTCAAATCTATGCTCATTCGAGGGCGCATTTTTTGAGCATTTTGGATATAAAAACAGGTATCAGGTTCTAGTCAAATTTTTTTAGCTCTTTTCCTAAAGGTTGTTAAACCGAACTCTTCCCAGTCTCGCTCTTGACTATCGAGCAATACTTTCACAATATCACTAATAATTCGGTGTAGTCGTTCGTGAGCGGGGAGAGGAGATATGATGCTTAAAGTTCCTTGAATGTAAGCAATTCGTGTCTTTATTCTTTGAGCTTCTTTTTCCTCCATAAATGCTTCAAACTGTTCCCAGGTTAAGTCATTAAGGGTAATTAAACTATCTGGGTTAAGCGGAATTTTGTTAATAGGAATGGTAACTGTCATTTCATTGATCAGTTATTAGTTGATTTGTGAAAAAATACTGTAGGGGTTTGGTTTCCAAATCCCATTTTTTAGGTTGGGTTTGGAGAGCAAACCCCTACTCTTTAATCTCCAAAACAATACATTCACTCATTTTTAATGTTTCTATCGCTTTTTTTGAACAATAAACAAATTTTGGTGTTCCTTTTAAATCAACTCCAATTGTTTCATCAGTTTCTCCTTTTTCTAAATTTAATCCCCATGCTAAAGCAGCTAATTCTTTTTGATTAGCTTTCACAAATTTATCTAACTGATGTTGCCAATTATTTTGATTTTGAGTTGGTGGATTATTATTAAATTCCATCATAATTTAGATTTAAAGTTAACAAGTGTTTAATCTCAGACTCTAATCAAAACCTAAGTATAAGTAGTGCTATACAGAAATAATAAATGATTTGTCAAAAAATTGTAGGGGAAAGGAGACCAAACCCCTACTCTTTAGTCTCTAAAACAATACATTCGCTCATTCCTGTTTCTAAGATTTCACGCAATATCAAGATTCGCTTTTTATCCTTTAAAAGAAAGGGTTTAAACCTTAATTTTTCGCCAACTCTCATTTCATTTATCATTATTAGTTGATTTGTGAAAAACACTATAGGGGTTTGGTTTCCCAATCCCATTTTTTGGCTTGGGGAAAGGAGACCAAACCCCTACTCTTTAGTCTCTAAAACAATACATTCACTCATTCCTGTTTCTAAGATTTCACGCAATATCAACATTCGCTTTTTATCCTTTAAAAGAAAGGGTTTAAACCTTAATTTTTCGCCAACTCTCATTTCATTTATCATTATTAGTTGATTTGTGAAAAACACTATAGGGGTTTGGTTTCCCAATCCCATTTTTTGGCTTGGGGAAAGGAGACCAAACCCCTACTCTTTAGTCTCTAAAACAATACATTCACTCATTCCTGTTTCTAATATTTCCAATAAAGAATCAACATCCTGACCTAATTCTTCAAAACAATTAGGCGGAGATATTTCTGGTTGAAAATAAACTAACTTTATTTGACCATCACCAATAGCAATCATTAATACTTCTACTTCTGGTTTATAACCATCTATCAAACCTAAAATTTCTTGAATTTTACCATCAACATTCCGGTTGAATCTTTCTATAGCTGTTTTTGAACAATAGACAAACTTTGGTGTTCCTTTTAAATCAATTCCAATTGTTTCATCAGTTTCTCCCTTTTCTAAATTTAATCCCCATGCTAAAGCAGCTAATTCTTTTTGATTATCTCTCACAAATTTATCTAATTGATGTTGCCAATTATTTTGATTTTGAGTTTGTGGATTATTATTAAATTCCATCATAATTTAGATTTTAAGTGAACAAGTGTTTAATATTAGACTGTAATTAAACACTAAGTATGAAATCCTATACCTGTTTAGATACTGTTTTTAGGTAAGCATTCAGTTATTAGTATTCAGCATTCAGATGAGTGAACATATTCAAAGAACTACTAAGGTTTAGTTGATGACCAATTTCATTCTTATGTCACTTTTTAGAGACTAATTCTTCTTTCATATCATAATGAGTTAATAACCCATAGCTGTTAGGGAAGCTCCTCTGAAAGAGGCTAGCTTACTACTGAATGCTTACCTTTCTAGTAGTGCTTTAGCGCCGATAAAAATCTGTTTAGTTAAAGCACAACTATAGCTGAAGTCAGAAGTCAGTAGGGGCGAATGGCCATTCGCCCCTACATTCTTGCTGTGACTAAATTTGACAGTTGAAGAATTTCCTAAAAGTAATGATGACTATTATAACTATTAGCTTTATCATCATATTTGAGCAAAAAAATACCTTAAAAATCACCTCTAAGCTACTACTTAAAACTTACTAGCTTACTAATCTTAAACCAGATTGTACCCGCCATAAACTTCCATAAAGTCCCGATTTTTCTAATAATTCTTCATGGCGACCAAATTCTACTATTTTGCCATGTTCCATTACATAAATACAATCGGCATTTCTGATAGTTGAAAGACGGTGAGCAATAGCAATAGTTGTCCGATTCTGAGTGATTTTTTCTAAAGATTTTTGAATAGCTGCTTCAGTTTCATTATCCACTGCTGAAGTTGCCTCATCAAGTATCAGAATAGGAGGATTTTTTAACACCGCTCTGGCAATAGCAATTCGTTGTTTTTGACCTCCTGATAATTTCTGCCCTCTTTCCCCAACAATAGTATCGTAACCTTGAGGTAACTTATTAATAAAATCATCTGCTTCAGCAATTTTAGCTGCTGCAATAATCTCTGGCAAAGTTGCATCAAAAGAACCATAACTAATATTTTCTGCCACAGTTCCATGAAATAAAAATACATCCTGACTTACTAAACCTATTGCCCGCCGTAAATCTTGTAAATTAATTTGATTTATTTCAATTCCATCCAGAGTTATTTTGCCTGACTGAGCTTCATAAAACCTCAGTAATAATTTGACTATGGTACTTTTTCCAGAACCTGTTGAACCGACAATTCCAATAGTTTTTCCTGCGGGAATTTTCAGAGAAATATTTTGTACAACTGGAAAATTTTCTTGATAGGCAAAACTAACATTTTCTAACTCTAATTCTCCCTTAACCGAATCAACAGATAAAGGTTTATCTCCTGCATGAATAGTAATTGGAGTATCCAACAAATTCATCACTCGATTCGTAGAAGCCATACTTCTTTGATATAGATCGAGAGTTTGCCCTAAACGAGTTAAAGGCCATAATAATCTTTGAGTTAAAAATACCATTACACTATAAGTACCTACGGCTAATCTACCAGCAACTGCTTCTAATCCACCCAATAATAAAGTTGCCACAAAACCGATAAAAATTATAATTCTAATTAGAGGAACAAAAGCAGCAGAAAAAGTTATAGCTCTTCTATTGCTCGTTTTATAAGCATCACTTTCTTTGGTAATTCTTCCTACTTCATAAATTTCGGCTGTAAAACTTTTTATTGTAGTAATTCCTGAGAGATTATTAGATAATTGCCCACTTAATAAACTAACCTTTTCTCGCACTTCAGCATAACGAGGAGCCAGAAATTTTTGAAACCAAATAGAACCCCAAATAATAAACGGCATTGGTAATACTGCCCACCAAGCAACACTAGGAGCTAAAACAAAAAAAGCACCACCAATAATTATGGCTGTTACTGTTACTTGAATTATTTCATTTGCCCCTACATCCAAGAATCTTTCTAACTGATTAATATCATCATTTAAAATTGCCATTAAACTGCCTGTACTACGTTCTTCAAAATAGGCTAATTCTAAATCTTGTAAATGAGTGTAAGTTTCAATGCGTAAATCGTGCTGAATATTCTGAGCTAAATTTCGCCAAAGTCGTTCATAAGCATATTGAAAAATTGATTCTAATCCCCAGACAATTAAACTAAGAAATGTCAAAGCCAAAAGTTGCCCAAAAATATCTTTAATTCCCCATTGAGCAATTAGAGAATCTTCTTTTTTGACAACAACATCCACTGCTGCACCGATTAAAACTGGAGGTGCTAAGTCAAAGATTTTATTGATAATTGAACAGATAATTGCTTGCCACATTTGAGTTTTATAATTACCTGCATATTTAAGCAAGCGGAGAAAAGGATGTTTGGGTTTAAATGTTGTTTTTGACAATGTAATCCCCCGATAGAATTTTTCCGAAAATACTCTAGGGTATTTTAACATACTTGTTAAAGTAGAATCTATTTGGGATTTATTTCTTAAAAATAGATAGGCAGTAGGGGAGTAGGGGAGATTGAATATGGAAGTATAGATAATATGAAGTAAGGCAAAAGGCAGGAAACAGAAGGCAGAAGGAAAGAAAAGGTACTTACGGGAGAAAGTTTTTTTATTACTAATTATTCGGACATGATATAAGACGTTTCGGATAAATAATTAAATATTCAGGACTTACGCAAAATATGAAAACATACACCATTTGTAGGGGCGAATGGCATTCGCCCTTAATAGATATAGCGGTTCTGCGTAAGTCCTGATATTATCTAACATTGACAGAGCTTTTAATCCCACACTGATAATGGCAACAAGTTCTTGAAAGTAGCGATCGCTCTCTGCTTGTTCTATTTCTGTGATGCCACGAATGGAGTTTATTAGGTTTTCTAAGAGTTTTAAATTGGGGCTGAGATTGGCATAATATTTTTGCATTTGCAGCAGATATTTTTCGGTTATTTATTGATGGAATTTTTCGATAAATTTGAGGTTGGTTGTGACTCCGGGGGTGGTTATCAAACGATCTAATTTTGAATAAATATATTCTCCATTTATTGTTAGTTTGGAAAGTTGGTAAATTGGAGTGGGGTAGTAGCTGAATCCCTACTGAAAAGATATTATAGTAACTGTTTGTCTATTTTCGGAGATGTATAATGAAAAAAACAGAGATTATTGTTCCTGTTATTGTTGCTTTAATAAGTTTTGCTGGAACTATATCAGTCGCTTTTATCGAAAAGTTAAATTCGGGTAGTTCAAATCAGAAGAATTCACCTTCCCCAGAGAAAAATCTACCAGAGAGAAACTTACCAGAGAAAAATATTCAAAGTCAAAATCTTTCCTTTTTTTGCGGCTCATATCAAACTCCAGAAGGAGGAAATGTGCCAGCTACAATAATACGTTCCTCCTCAAAACCAGATGTTCCTATGTTTTTTTGGAAGGATACTTCTTGGGGACCAGAATGGACACCACAGACTCGTTGCCAAGAAGTTTCTAGGAGGTTACAAATATATTATAATAATGGGATTATTGATTATATTTTTTCTGGGCGTTTAAATAATTATCCGACTCTTTGTGTTAGTAAAGAAATTAAAGATTCTCCGTGTAATGATCGAAACTTATTAATAACGTTAAAGTCTGGAGAAAATGCTGATGATGTTCTACAGGAAATTATTGCTTTTCGGCATTCTGGAGGTTTGACAGTAAAACGTAATGGTGGCTCTTATGTGAGTGTATTGAAATATTGGCAGAAGGCTCCAACTATTAATAGTAGTTCTTCTGAATCAAGATTCTAAAGAACTTTTTGATGTCAAGTTTTCCCTCCTTTTATGAGGATAGTTAATGAGTCTGTGAAGCATATTTTTAACTATAAAAAAAATATGCTTCGTTTCAACCATTATCTCTTGCTTCGTGCTAATTTATCTGCTGCATCACCGATAAATTCAACTTTGCCTTTAATAACACAATAGTAACGGGTACTAACTGACATTGATGCATCAAAAGAGCCATCAGGTTCTATTTGAATAGGTGTTTTGTCATACGAAACCAGGTTCCATGGACCCCATATATTTCTCTCTTCATCAAAAGAACCAGCACTAACCACAACTAAATTTTGATCAAGATCGAGCTTATGCTTTGACCCACTAGCTTCAGTAAATGCAAGAGTAAAACCATTGGGAGTTGATTTGAGATCGGCAGACACTATATCTCGTGAATTGTTACCCGCATCACCTCCGCGAGCATATTTGAAGGCACACGACATATAACCAACAACTTGCTTAACAGAGGTAGTAGAAACTCTAGGAGATTCTCCTAAACCAGTCAGGATAAACCCTGCCCAGTCAACTGGATCAGGATGCTTCCCTTTTGTGTTTAACATAGCTTGACGTAGAGCTTTTGCCCTATCAGAGGTATTTTTCAAATTCTGATAAAAGTCAATCATTAGCTCTGTTGTAGATTGATCAGGTACTGACCACAGAGAAGAAACAACAGTGGGAACTCCTGCTATCAGAAACGGGCGAGTTAATCCCAAGTTTCCTTCCACAGTTTCTGCTCCTAACCCAGTATTGCAAGCACTCAATACTGCCATCTCTGCCAAAAATCGACGTCCATAAAATTCACGAGTAGCTAAGACTCCGCTATTTTCTCTTTGGCTTTCAGAAGCGAAGACAAGACCAGCTCTACTATCGCCAATATTAAGAAAACCATGAGTAGCAAAGTGTAAAATTCGCGAGTTAAATAGCTTGTTTTTAACTCTTTCAATAGAGGCATCTTTACCAATAAGAGGAGTTGTACCATAAAGTTTAGCAATTTCTCTAGCCTCAACCTCAGCAGAAGGTAGTTGACCTGGTACTTTAGTTACTCCAAGGGAACCAAGGGATAATTTTGACATCTCTGGATTACCAACAATTAAGTAATCATTACCTACTCTTTCTGCACTAGCAGCTCTTTCTGTGATAAATTTTAGGGCTTGAATTGACGGAGCTATTCGTATAGTATGTTGGTCAATTAAATACTTATTATCAGATGATATGAGTGATGCAAAAGGAACACGATGTAAACCTCGATAGGGGATAAAAACAATATGTTCATCAGGGTTAGTAGGTAAAGTATTTTGTATCGGTTCAATCAGCACTTTATATAATTTTTTTAATAGAGAAGTTTGATTGCTGTCGCGATTTTTTATTGCTAAAAGGGTATCTTTTGTGAGATTTGATAAAGTAACAGTCTGTTGTGTAGTTTCCTGGTCTTTTAATTCGAGTTTTGCTGATGAATTAAACACATTTGTCATCACCAAACCAGCACTTATCCCAATTAAGGCAGCCACCCCTATCCTTCTATGATTTGGGAAAAGTATCACAAAAGCTCCAATGCTAACTACTAATGCTATAGCGCCATATATAGAGCTAGTTGAATTGGTATTACTAAATTCTGACTTAGAGTTAGATTGACTCAAGGCTGATGAAACATCAACCTCTCGAAAATCAAGCTTACCATTTGGCTGAATTACCCAAATTAAAACTTTATCTTCTCTTGCTTGAAACTTATCGTAGTCATATATAGGTAAATCTGGGATAGAGTAAAGAACAAGTGTTGTTTTTTGTTCTTTTGCAAAAGCTTGCATTTCCTTAAAAGATAAAACATCTGGAATATCTTTGGATATACCTTTAAGACTAAAAAGGTAAGAAAGTGAACGGGAGCGATCAGCAAACTCTAGAGCTTTTTCATATTTTTTATCATTGATGAGTAGCAACTGTTGAGTAGTATAGAGAGGTGTCCCCATTTCTTGAAGAGCAATAGAATCTGCCTTATCTACTTGTCCATGAGATACCTTCTCTAAATCTCTGATACTTTCAGAGAGTAATTTTTTCGCATTATTAGTTTGACCTTTCATCGCCATGATAAAGGCAAGTCTAGATCGGCTACCAATAAAACTATAAGCTCTGGTGATAGAAGAAGAAGACAAATAACCGCCTACCATCATTTCATCAGTTAGGAATTTATTTAGTTTAAAAAAGCTATTGCTAGCCTGATAGTTAGTACCTTTAGTATAAATTGAATCGGCTTCTAAGTACAGATTCATAGCTTTATCGAAGTCTTCTGTTTCAAAATATATATCTCCTAGAAAATTTAATGCTGGATAAATCATATTAATTGCATACCAGGAAATGTCTTGTTCTGAGGATTCACTATTATTTTGTTTATCATTTTTTTTTGCTATATTAAGAATGTTAGTAAAAAACTTTTTTGCTCCAGAATAATCTTTGAGGACGAAATATATTTCCTTTAAATTTAGCAATATAAATCTTGCCTCTCTAGTAGTAGAGTAATAACTCCTAGACAGTAGTGCTTTTTGACAAGCAAGTAATGCTTTTTCGAGGGAATCCTTATCTAGATACTGATAACGCTCAACATGGAAAGGCAATACCAAGCACATTTGCTTAGATCGAGTCATCTGACTTTCTTGACTATATTGACTCTGGTTTGATGTAGCTAAATCAAAATATTGCTGACAAAAATTAATAGTATCATCTACTGTTTCTAACAGAAGCTCTGTTTCACACATTTTTGTGAGAAGTTTCTCCCTGCAAGAAACAGATTCATATTTCCCCGTCCCATTCGCTGGCACACATTTGCCAATATAGGCAAAGCTTTTACTATTTGGAACTTTCTTAAAACCGTCATAGCTCAAGAAGATTTTTCCTGCCGATGTTTCTGCTAATTCAAGTTGTTTTAGTATAGTTTCTTGCTTCTCCAACTCTATTTCCACATCCTCTCTTTCTTGAGATAAGTTTTCAATATAACCTAGACCTCTCCCTTGTGCTGAAGCAGAATTAGTAAAGAAAAATTGGCTCAAGGTAGCAAGAATAAGAAAAAGCAATTTTAGGGGGAGTGATAAAGAAGACTTCATAATAATTCTGTTGTAATGAAATTTGTAGAATTTACATACTAGGCTAAACATCAGACTAGCAAAGTACACACACTTATTTTATTTAACACTTTGTCAGATTTACGAAAAATGCTATATTAATTATAGTAATAATAAAAAAACAATGTCAGCCAGAGATTTTTTTCATCAGGAAGTTAAAAATGCTCTAATAAAAGATGGATGGTCAATTACCCATGACCCATTATCTGTTAGTTTCGGTCGTGTAGATATGTCTATTGACCTCGGTGCAGAACAACTAATTGGGGCACAAAAAGATAATCAAAAGATAGCGGTTGAAATTAAAAGTTTCTTACCAAAATCATCAGCTATTTCTGAATTTCATACTGCCTTGGGACAATTTATTAATTATCGGGAAGCACTAGAAAACAAAGAACCTGACCGAATACTTTATTTAGCTGTGCCTATAATTGCTTATAACAGCTTTTTTAAACTTGAATTTCCTCAATTTATGGTTAAGAAAAATCAAGTTAAACTAATTATTTATAACCCAGAAAAAGAGGTAATTACAGAATGGAAAAACTAGAAAAATATCGTCAGTTAGTCCAGGAATTTTTGTTAGAATATAGCAAGAATAAACCTGCTTATGGAGAAATCGAAGTACAACCAATTTTTGATACTGTACGAGACCATTATCAAATTGTTTATCTTGGTTGGGAAAACGATCATTTAATTCATAGTTGTCCGATTCATATTGATATTAAAGGTGAAAAAATTTGGCTTCAGTGGAATGGAACTGAAATAGATATTGCCGAAGAATTAGTAACAAATGGAGTCGCAAAAAAAGATATTGTTTTGGGATTTCATACGCCCTTTATGAGAAAGTTTACAGAATATAGTGTAGGTTAGGTTTTGCTAATCAACAATCAGAAATAATATCATGTCCGGTTGAATAATTATAAATAATTAGGGAGGAGTCAGGAGACAGGAGACAGGAGACAGGAGAAAAGAATCTACCTGGAGAAAGAAGTGTTTTTATCACGCTCTTATCCGGACATGGTATAAGATCAAATCCGGTTAAACAGTTATAGTTTAGGAGTCATATCGAATCCGGTAGTATCGGTATAAAAAAGCAGAGAAACCGGGGAAAGTATCAAATGCTTTAAAATATTAACATTGACTTCCCACAAACCCGGTTTCTTGTAACTCCAAAGCAAACGGATTTGAGATCAGGAGTCAGGAGAAAAGAGAATCACAAAGATTTGGTAGTTATGACGATTGGATATTTTTTTATGTCTAATCAAACGGATTTGATATAATTAATTCTTTCTCCCTATTCCCTCAAAAATAGTAGGATAAATTTATGAGTATAGTAACTGATAAAAAAATTTTAACAGATGAAGAATTTAGAGGATTATCCAAAGATGGCAGTCATTATGAATTAATTAATGGAGAATTAGTTGATATGGGAAATTCGGGAATGGAACATGGCAATATTACTGCCTATTTATGTGGCTTAATAGAGTTGTATGCTCGTCCTAGAAAATTAGGTGTAACTTGCGACTCAAGTACAGCTTTTACTTTAAAATCAGGAAATAAACGTTCTCCAGATATTTCTTTTGTTTCTAAAGACCGTTTGTTGGGATTAAAGCGATTACCTAAAGGTTATTTTCAGGGGTCTCCTGATTTGGCAGTGGAGGTAATTTCTCCTAATAATACATTTGAGGAACTTCATCAAAAAATTGTTGAATATTTTGAAAATGGCTGTCGGTTAATTTGGGTGATTAATCCTGATGAAAAATCAATCTTAGTTTATCATAAACCCGAACCAGATAAATTATTACAAATTACTGATAATTTAGATGGAGAAGATATTTTACCAGGCTTTAAATTAGCAGTTTCAGACTTATTTATAGAGTTTGATTTTTAGATTTGGTGTTGCTAAATTTATTTAGGGTTTGCTGATAATTTGGGTGATTAATCCTGATGAAAAATCGGTCTTAGTTTATCATAAACCCGAACCAGATAAATTATTACAAATTACTGATAATTTAGATGGAGAAGATATTTGACCAGGCTTTAAATTAGCAGTTTCAGACTTATTTATAGAGGTAGATTTATAGAGTTAGATTTTTAGATTTGGTGTTGCTAAATTTATTTAGGGTTTGCTGAAAAAGTCTTTTTGGTAAAGGTAGGAGTCAGGAGTCAGGTAGGGGAGCCTTCGGATTAGCGACGTACAGGAGAAATTAAGAATTATAGAGGAGGTAGGAGGAAGAATCATCACTTAATTTTTCTGCCATAGTCAGCCCAAAATACCAACTTTCTCAACCTTTTAGACCTAAAAGCTGGCACTTTTTTCGACCTAAAAAATCTCAAACCTTTATCTATAAAAGCTTTTATATTTAATCAGCAAACCCTAATTATTACAGGACTAAGGCCATGTGAACCCAGAAACCCGGTTTCTCGTAGACATCTATTGCTCAAAACAAGGATTTATCGTAGAAACCGGGTTTCTTTGCGTAAGTCCTATATTAATTATTAATTATTCATTATTAATTATTCATTATTATAACAATCCCCGATAACGAATAAACAACAAAATAACTGCCCACGAACCCAGTGCTACTTTTAGCGCTACCAAAATATTCAGTACCGGAATAATTCCCCCACTGACTAACTCTCCTAATTCTCCTTGGGGTAATTCTGCTCCCATCAAAGTTATCGCTGCCAATACAATAAATATTAAAACGGAAATTTTTTCCCAGGTAGCAGCATTCCATTTTTTGTATATTTTCTCCATCTCGTCCGATGATGAAGTAATAGCAATTAAACCAATGGCAGTTCCTCCTGCTACTCCAGCAGCAAAACCACCCCCCGGACTCAGATGCCCCCGAATTGCTAACTCGATACTCACCATTGCCGAAATAGTTGCTCCCAAACGTGCCAAAACTATTGAGGGGCGATCGCTAAATTGATAAACTTTTTCGGTGGGTTGTTCGTTCGCTAATAAAAAACGGACGCCCAAAACAGCGATCGTAAATACTACTACTTCAAAAATTGTGTCATAGAGTCGATTCCTAAAAATGATCCCAGAAACCACATTAGCTACTCCACTATCTTCGACTATTTTAACAATAGAAGGTTCATCCCATTCTGCTATTGGGTTTGGCATAATTAGCACTTTGACAAACAATGCTATTCCCGCTAAAAAATAAACCCATTTCATTAATGTTTATCCTCCTGGTTGGGTACAATTATATATGTCACACTTGTTTCTGATGAAGTTAATTCCTTTTGCATAATTTCAAACAGACGATGCACTCTAATCGCAGTCTGATAAGTAGGTTTGCTCTTGAGTTTGAATTCTTCTGGTTGACTACAAATAGCGTGAACTTCCTTCCCTAACAACCCCCATTCTAGAGCTTGCTTATTAGGATATTCAACTAATTCCAGACGCAAATGGTATTTATTAATAATTTTTCTGATATTAGCTATCAGTTCCCTAAAATAACTTTCTGTTTGTGGTTCAACTTCTTTAAGTATTCCCAAACGCATTACTAAAGAGGAACGCACTGCAATCACATAAAGGGTGACAGCTAACATTGTTCCGACTAAAGCTTCCGTTAAAGCTACGTCTGCTGCGCCTAGAACTGCATAAACTAATGCTGCTACTGCTCCTAAAATGGCTCGGATCACAAGAGCATTATAGGGATTAACTTGAAATACCAGCATCAAAGCTGCTAACGGTAACAGCGCGATGATAATATAAACATAAATATCAATCATTCTTTTAACTTTTAACTTCTAATTTTGAGTTCTCCGTATCAGGACTAGAGCAATATGCTATAACGTACCCCAAAACTGTATTCCAAATTGCCAAAGTAATAATTGCTAGCAGCAACAACGGCCATTCACCAGGTATTTTCAGCAGTAAACCGACAACAATACTCATCGAACCTAGAGTATCAGCTACCGACAGACTATGGAGCTTAAATAAAACCGATCTGTTGCCGAGCAGAGGAAATGTTCCCCAAAACCAGAAGATAATTCCGATAATTATCAAACTATAACTTAAAATGTCAATCATGTTTCGTTTAACCTTTTAATTAAATGTGCCATTAACATTAAACCGGCATTACCTACACTCAGAATAATGACTGCAACTACGCCTATAGACCAATCATCCCGCAAAACTGAGATAATTAACATCATAATGGAAGTTTTAGTGGCAATACTAGCAAAGGCCAGCATTTTCTGCCAAATATCATCATCTTGCCATGCTTCATAAACAGGTATTAGCAAAGCTAAAATCATAGCGATTAAAATATAGTTCATCTTTTTCTGCTCCGTTTTCTGCTCCGTCGAACTTCATGTACTTCATACCACCCACCTTCGTGATATCTCAAGACAATAGTTTTGGGGGTAAAAGTAATCAAAAATATATCTAGAAATATTAATCCTGGTGTTCGTTGTGGTTTAACACTTGGACAAACCAAAACTTCTTCATTATGGGGACGAAGCATAATTTGTATTGCTTCAATATAAGCTTGGGGAATGGCAACAAGAATTTTCCACAATACTCGCAACCAATCTTTTAATGCTCCAAGGGATGTTTTGCTACGAGGTAATAACAAAGCAATACTAACACCAATAATAACATTTGCCGGACTTAAGTCGGCGGTGAGTAAAAACCAAATTGTTAGTCGTAGTATTATGTTAAAAAAGGAAGTTGCGTCCATACTATTCAGTTCAGTAATTTAAAAGCAATTAATTATATCATGTTTGGGTAATTAATTAGACATCTCTAGAAAAGAGGGAACAGGGAACAGGGGAGAGTAATTAATAATTTATGGATAAGAATTGATTTGATTTTTCATTTTTAGAGAAGTCTATTAGTTATAATAAAGTTCGTAGTTTTGTTCTAGCTGATGAAATACTTATTTTAGAGCTAGAGGAAAAATACGAGGGTAATTATAACTGTTCTCTCAGAGGAATAGAACCCACAACTCCTACTTGGCAATACTCCTAAAGGCAGGAAATTTAAACTTGTAATCGATATTTGTACATTTCTTCATCAAATGGCATACACTTATTAATATATGGTACTAATATATCTGGAATATTAATTTATTTAGATTCCTGAAAAAATCCACTAGAATTAATAACGTCTTTACGAAACTGTTCAGAAATAGACTTATCCGAAAAAGAGGGAGTAGGGAGTAGGGGAAAAGAATTGATAATTTATGCGAGATAATTGATTTTATTTTTGATTATCGGAGATGTCTAATAGTGTTTTTCCATGATCTAAGATTAGTCTCTTCTCGTTCATTAATTATCAATTATCAATTATCAATTATCAATTATCCATTATCCATTATCAATTGGTAATTGCGTCCATGCTATCCAGAAGAGTAATATTAACATTAGACTCATAAACCCAATCAAATGATCGAATTTTTCCATCTCTCTTGGTAATTTAATCGCCAGTTTCTTAAAAATATATAGATATGCTAACCAACCGATGGCGATCGTCACGAGTGGTTTGATAATATTCTTAATAGTATAAGCTTCATAATAAACAGCATTTGCTACTATCAAACCGCCGAGCAAGAGTACCATTGCCCACCAAAAACCAAAGTTTACTTTGATTTCTGACTCGTTTTTCTGGTGAGGTAGAAAAATGAATTTAGCAAAAGAAATTGCTGTTCCTACTGCTGCAATATTCATGGCAATAACCTGCCAGGGTAATAAATTTTTAGAGGTTAACACTTTTGCTCCAAAACCAGAGAGTAGGGGAAAACCAGAAATGGAAAAACTAGCGATCGCTAATGCTACCCAAATGCAGTTATCAATGGGATGGTGTTGTAATTCTTTAAAATTACGACTAGGCAAAACTCCTGCAATTAAAAATAAAGCAGATTTTACTAAACCGTGAGTCAAAGCATAGAAACCTCCTACTACTGGTGCAGCAAGTACAAAACCTAACTGAGAAATGGTGTGAAATGCCAGCATTCGCTTAGTATCTTTTTCAAATACGGCAAAACCAACTCCTAGAAGTGCCGTACTCACACCAAAAAATCTCACGATCGGATCGATTTCTTCTAACATCAGCGCACAACGCACTAATGGGAAAACTCCTGCCTTAACTACTGCTCCCGATAACATTGCTGATACTGGACTTTGTGATTCGGAGTGAGTTAGGGGCAACCATAACCCCGATACAAATATACCACCTTTTGCCAATAATCCCAAAAATATCAGGGCAACAACTTCTGGAGGTACACCCCGCAGACCAACAAAATTAAAGGAATGATGTGCTTGATATACTAGAACTGCTCCCACCAGATAAAACAGCATTGCTGTATTACTGACAAACAAATAGCGCAATCCTACCCAAATTGATCTATCTGTACGAGGATAAGATATTAGTAGAAAAGAAGCAATACTAATTACCTCTAATGCTACATACAAACTAATAAAATCTGCACAAATAAAAGTAGCATTAACACTACCATGCAAAATTGTTGCTTGCATATAGAAAAAAGCTGTTTTTTCGCTATTCCAACAGTACAAAATTACTGCTGCTGTTACTAAAGCATTAGTAATGATAAAAAAACCACTCACTTGATCGATGGTTAGAGTTACACCAAAACTATCAAGTAATTTGATGTCTAAAACAAACGATGGATCTACAAATATCGCCAACGCATAGTTAGCAGAAAGTAATGCTACTCCTAGTGCCAGAAAGCGAGAGAGTTTGGGCAGTAGATAGATCAGGAACCCAACAAAAAATGGTAATGCTATCCAGGCGATCGTAATATTGATCATTTCAGTTATCAGTTATAGGGAATAGGGAATAGGGAATAGGGAATAGGGAATAGGGAATAGGGAATAGGGTTCCAGAATTTAGAAATGTCCTAATCTTTGCTTCGACTGCTATATCAGTACCGATCGCTGAAGCATACGGCGATGAATACTGATTTTTTTATCCCCCTTAAAAGAGGAGGTTATTGACCATTTTTTGAATTCAAAATTAAAAATTCAAAGTTCAAAATTTTTAGCTCATTCCTTAGTTTAATAATTGTTTAATTAAGGAGACAAGCTGCGTTCTTCCAATAGTGAAAAAAAACAAAACATCTTCGTTATTTCAAGCGTCTTGCAACAGCCATTTTTTGAATTCAAAATTAATTTTTTTTGGCTCATTCCTTAGTTTAATAATTGTTTAATTAAGGATAAAAGCTTAGTTATTCTCCAGGGGAAAAACACAACATATTCCTGACTTTAAGGCTCTTCAAACAGCCACTTTTTGAATTCAAAATTACAAAGTTAAAAGTTCAAAATTTTCAGCTTATTCCTTAGTTTAATAATTGTTTAATTAAGGATAAAAGCTTAGTTATTCTCCAGGGAAAAAAACCAAAACATATTCCTTATTTTTTTGTCATGGTGTATTATTTTGTTCAATTGCCTAGATTTAGGAACGAAACTCACTTTAATTTTTAGATTTGGATTATCCTTTTTTAAAGTTTTAGTTATTAAGTAAAAGTATTTAATCATGTCATGTCTTTTAGTATTGTTTGTGTAAATAGATGGGAAATATCTACTATTCCTCGCATAAGTTTTATCTTGCTTTTCTCTTACTTTTTCCTCCTATTTATATATTAATCCCACTAGCGCGGGATGGCAGAAATAACTGACCAGTTACAAAATCCTAAAAGCCTGACTAACCAATAATGCATGAATTTTTAATGCATGAATTTTGACTTCCGGGTAGCAGCACTAGGCATAACCTCGTACTTGTACCATCCAAAAAACTAAAATTAACATTATAGCCATTACCCCAATCAAATGTTCAAATTCTTCAATTGCTCTTGGTAACTTAATCGTCAATTTCCGAAAAATAAATAGATATGCTAGCCAACCAGTAGCGATAGTTACTAATGGTTTAACAATATTATTAATAGTATAAGCTTCATAATAAACTGCATTTGCTACTATTAATCCACCTAATAAAAATACCATTGCCCACCAAAACCCTTGTTGAATTTTCTTTTCTGAGTCACCTTTTTTGTGAGGTAAAAAGATAAATTTGGCAAATACAATGGTTGTACCTACAGTAGCAACATTCATGGCAATAACTTGCCAAGACAATAAATTCTTAGTAGTTAATATCTTGGCTCCAAAACCAGATAATAGGGGAAAACCCGAAATCGAAAAACTAGCGATCGCTAATGCTATCCAGAGTGAGTTATTCATCGGTTTATCTCGCAACTCCTGAAAGTTACGACTTGGTAAAACACCTGATATTAAAAACAGTGCTGATTTGACAAACCCGTGAGTCAAAGCATAAAAACCTCCGACTTCTGGTGCTGCCATGATAAAACCCAATTGGGAAATAGTGCTAAATGCCAAAGTTCGTTTCGTGTCTTGTTGAAAAATCGCCCAAAATACTCCTAAAAGTGCTGTACTAACACCAAATATTCTGACAATAGGATCAATTTCGTCGATCATTTGCGCACAACGGACAAAAGGAAAAACTCCTGTTTTAACTACAACTCCTGACAGCATTGCCGACACAAAGCTCTGTGACTCAGAATGAGTTAAGGGCAACCATAACCCTGATATAAAGATACCCCCCTTGACTAATAACCCCAAAAATATCAGGGCGATCGCTTCTGGAGGAGCATTGGGCAAACCCATAAAATTAAAGGAATTATTGGCTTTATATACTAATGCTACTCCCACTAGATAAAATAACATTGCTGTATTGCTAATAAACAGATAGCGTAACCCTACCCAAATTGATCTATCTGTACGGGGATAAGTTATCAGTAGAAACGCAGCAATACTAATTACCTCTAAAGCTACATACAAACTAATAAAATCTGCACAAATAAAAGTAGCATTAACACTACCATGCAAAATCGTTGCTTGCATATAGAAAAAAGGTGTTTTGTCCGTATTCCAACAATAAAAAATTACTGCTGATGTTACTAGAGCATTAGTAATGATAAAAAAGCCACTCAGTTGATCGATCTTTAGAGTTACACCGAAACTATCAAGTAACTCTATATCTAAAAGAAATGATGGATCGGCAAATATCGCCAAGGCATAGTTAACAGAAAGTAATGCTACTCCTAGTGCCAGAAAGCGAGATAGTTTAGGTAGTAGATAGATTAGGAACCCAACAAAAAATGGTAATGCCATCCAGGCAATTGTAATATTGGTCATAAAAGTCAAAATTCATGCATTCAAAAGTAAGAAAAAAAAGGAGGAATTTACAGCACTTTTTAGGATGGTAAGGTACATTAGAAGACTAATCTTTCTTGCCTATCTACTAAAGCAATAAAAGTTTCTACCTCACTAACTCCAAAACTGCTGTAAGCAAGGAAATTTTTTAATGTCAACACAGGGGGAGGACATCACCTCTGTCATGCGCAGCGGTCAGGGTTTCCCAGACGCTCAGAATCCCTATAAGTCCCGTAAGGGCAACGTCGGGAGTATGTCAAGAGTATGTTGAGTAAGAAAAGTCAAAAGGCAAAAGTCAAAAATAATTTATCAGGACTTACGCAAAATATGAAATTATACACCATTTATAGGGGCAAATGGCCATTCGCCCTTACTAGATATAGTGGTTCTGCGTAAGTCCTGTTTATAACTCAGTTTAATAATTTAGAAATGTCGGCGCCCTTTACTTCGATTGCTATATTAGTTATAGTAGTCACCATTACTAGCGTGGGCATTTTTAAATTATCAAATTTAGTCACGGCAAATAAGCATTTTTGACGATAATTTTTGGATGTTTAAAGTATCTAAAAATCATAGCAGTTTACTAAAATAATTTAACTTTTGACTTCTGACTTCTAACTTCTGAATTCAACAATGTCATGGTGTATTATTGTCTTCTATCGCTTTAGTTTCCAGAGTTGGATTATCCTTTGCTAACTTCATCACACCCACCAACATTAAAGCTTGAATTGAAAAACCAATGACAATAGCAGTTAAAATAACTGCTTGGGGAACTGGATCGGAATAAGCAACATTTTTGTCTGGGGTTACAATAGGCGTAAATACACCATCTCGTGATGCCACCAGCACATAGTAAGCAATAACTCCGGTACTCATAATATCCATTGAGATGATTTTCATCACCAAATTTTTCTTAAATATGATGCCGAAAAATCCGCATAATACGGTGAAAAATATACAAGCTTCTAACATATAATTTCAGGATTTAGTAATCAATAATTGGTTGAAATATTCAGATTTATCAAGGCAATATTAATTCTTTTTAGTCATGTACCAAATGATTCTATTAGCTGAAAAAAAAATTGGCTAAAAATTATCATTTTTTACGATTATTTTTTGATGCTTAAAGTCTCTAAAATTCATAGGAGTTTTCCACTTAATTGAGGACATATTCTGGAGGTTTTCTCTGAACAACTTAACTAAGATATAGCATCCTAAATTTTATCGTAGGGGTTTGGTCTCCAAACCCAAGTGCCAAGGGATTTGGAGACTAAACCCCTACAATTTTTTCTCACGAATGATTTCATATTGCTATATTTAAGATGAAGTTGTACTAGATTAGCTGAGTGCCATATATCATTAAACATGAAATTGGGTCAAAATAGAAGAGACATTTAATACGGGTTCTGATAATTGTTTGGATCTAGTCTAAAGTCCCCTTTTGGGGTGCTTCACAAAAATAACTCTGGCTTTTGTTATGTTTCCTCAGAAGTGGCCAGATTGGTATGAGTCTATACAAAAAATTAGAAATCTTTCGCCAAAACATTGTAGGGACGTTCCATGGAACGTCCCTACTGTGGTCTACCGATAAAAGAACTGCTGTAAATATGGTTTTGTTTTTTTGTGTCTTAATTACTTAGAAAAACGAAGAATTATTTTCTGCCAATAACACATCAGGTAAAGTATTATTAGGTTCATCAAGAATAGGATTAATACCAGCACCCTCTGTCAAATTATTGATTTTAGAAGTTACAGATATTTCTTTACCTAAAACAAAATTATCAACATCAATATCTGCACTTAATTCCCCAGTACCTCCATTTAATAAAGAGTCCTCATTTCCCTGACTAATTTTCGCACTTCTCCTCACTATAGATAAACTTCTTCGGTTATTGGTGGGAGGAGCAGTATTTTCAAAAAAGCTAACGAAACCACTACCATCACCAACTAAAGCATCTACATCTGCATCTCCATCCAAATCTCCAAAAGTGGGAGCGCTCGAAAAATCAACATCAATGCCATTAAAAGGGTTTGAATTTCCTGTTTGTTCTCTAAATCTAGGTCTTCTCCTTGTACCAGTATTTTTAAAATATTTTACTGTACCGTCACTGCTACCAATGAAAGCATCAAAATCTCTATCCCCATCTGCATTTATGAAAGTAATTTTACTAAAGCTACCCACATCAACACCATTGAAAGGATTAGGAGAACCAAGAATTAAAGCAAACTCAGGACGTTTTTTCGTACCAATATTGCGCAAGAAAGATATATTCCCATCACTGTTACCACTAAAAGCATCTAAATCTCCATCATTATCTATATCTATAAAAGTAGGGGTACTGTAACTACCTCCATTTAAACCATTGAACGGATTATCAATAGCTTTAGAACGAGAAAAACGAGGATTATTTTTTGTACCCACATTCTCAAAAAATATGAGATTGCCATCACTGTTCCCACTAAAAGCATCTAAATCTCCATCATTATCTATATCTGCAAATGCAGGGGAACTATTAGAACCAACATCTATACCAAAAAATGGGTTTTCTCTGGAAACTGGTAGATAAAAACGGGGTTTATTTTTAGTACCAATATTCTCAAAGAAGTCGATAGTGCCATTACTGTTACCAATGACAGCATCTAAATCTTTATCTCCATCTATATCTACTAAAGTGGGAATGTTATCACTACCCACATCAAATAATCCTAAAGGGTTAGTAAAAAATTCTGGTTTCTTTATTCTGTTTTGATTCCTCTGTACTTTACCAATATTTTCCAGAAAATCAACTGTTCCGTCACTGTTACCTACAAAAAAGTCAAAATCTTTGTCATTATCTATATCTGCAAAAGTTGGTGTACTATAAGTACCAACATCTTTACTAAATAAAGGATTTCTACCACCGAGAATCTGGGAAAAAGTAGGGCGTTTTCTAGTACCAGTATTCTCAAATAATTCTACAGTACCATCATCGTTTCCGACAAAAGCATCAAAATCTTTGTCGTTATCTATATCAACAAAAGTAGGCGCACTGTAAGAACCTATATCAAAACCATCAAAAGGATTTCTGTTTGCTGTTCGTTCTCTAAATCTGGGGTTTCTTTTCTTACCTGTATTTTCAAAGTAACTAATAGTACCATCTGAGTTACCAATAAAAACATCAAAATCCCCATCTTGGTTGATATCGACAAAAGCAGGAGCACTGTAAGAACCTACATCAATACCAGATAATGGGTTGATCGCTGGATTTTCCTGAAACCGTGGCCTTCTTCTGTTGCGGGTATTCTCGTAGAATATGACCTCACCACTACTATTGCCAATGAAAGCATCTAAGTCTCTATCTCCATCTATATCTACAAAAGCTGGTTTACTATAAGAACCTACATCTACACCATCAAGAGGGTTTCTATTTCCTGTTCTTTCTCGGAAATTTGGGTTTCTACGATTGCCTATATTTTGAAAGAAACTTATTGTTCCGTTGCTGTTGCCCACAAAAGCGTCTAAGTCATTATCACCATCTATATCTATAAGTGTGGTTGCGCTCTCACGCTCAACTGCTACATCTCCTAATGGATTTTTGGCCTCAAAATCAATTGCCATTTTTGCTTCCTGATTCTTAAATATATATAATAAGCTATTATTATGCCACAAAAAAACTAAAATGAAATTCGGCGATCGTAATATTTAATATTTATATAAAACTAGATTGAAAATAAAGGCGCTATATTAAATTCTTGTGCTTTGGAGTATTATTAAGAAACCCGGTTTATGGGAGTTAGATGTTAGTATTATGGGGCACATAAGAAAAACCCGGTTTCTATACTTTTTTTATATCATCTTACGAAAAGCTATTTATAGCTATCCTCAAAAATTTTATCGTAGGGGTTTGGTTTCTAAATCCTATCTTAACTTGGGTTTGGAGACCAAACCCCTACAGTTTTTTTTTCACAAATAATTTAGGATTAGTTTAGTATCATCTGAAAACTTCTATAAGTAATGGAGCAATAATAAATTGCTCCTAACAATTTATGTTTCAACTTTTCTGCAATCCTTAATTAGTTTCTAATGTAATTACTGTCACTTCTGGGGGACAAAATAATCTCCCTGGAAAATAAGTTCCTAAACCACGATTCACATATAAATAGTTATTTCCAACTTGATGCAATCCTTGAGACCATTCCCAATACTCGACTATTTTGTGACATTTTGCCATGAATGGTACAACAGGTCGTAGAAATTTGGGAATAAGTCTACGAATAGGTTTTTGGAACTGAGGTAGAGGTCCGAGGAATGGTAATCTAATCTGACCTCCGTGGGTATGACCAGAAAGTTGTAGGTCTACACGGCAAGTTTGTAAGACTTTGGCGGTATCAGGATTGTGAGATAAAACAATTCGCGGAACTGTCTTACTTATAGATTCCATAACTGTAAATGGTTTAAAGTTACCAGAGGAATAATCTTCTAATCCTACTAGAGCTAAACCTGAACCTAGAGGATAGACAACCTGGTTAAGCAGAATAGGAACATTAATTCGAGTAAAAGCTTCTATAACTTTATCTCTAGCACCCGGATATTTTTCATCGTGGTTGCCAAGTACAGCATAAACTCCAGCGCGACTTTCCAGATATTTCAACCGCAACACCAGGTCATCTACAGGTGTAGGTTCATCTGTGATAAAGTCTCCTGTAAGTAGAATTAAATCTGGTTCAACTTTATTAGTAATGGCGATCGCTTCAGACAATAGCCATTCAGATAGTCGTTTTCTGTCATAGTGGAAGTCTGACAGGTGTACCAGTTTTGTGCCTTCTAAGTTTTTAGGCAACCCAGTAATTTTTAGGGTTAAGCGATCTACCTGCAATTGGCCTGTTAATATCCTGTGCATAGCATATAGACTCTTACTATACCGGGGCGTTTATAGCATAGCAAAGTTAATTATTGGTTGTGTGGCTTAAGTATTAGGGAATACAAAGAGAATAACAGGATATAGTAATTCTAAATGATTTGTGAAAAAAAACTGTAGGGGTTTAGTCTCTAAACCCAGACTAAAATAGGGTTTGGAGACCAAACCCCTACGATAAAATTTGACAACCTAATTTAGGATTGCTATAGAATATTGCTGTCTAAGAGAAGAAAAAGGAGATATTTTTTAGCAAGATTTTAGGAATCAATTTTTACACATAAAATCGACAGTTATTTTCTCTTACGAATAAGTCGATCTACAGAAATACTATTGAGACTACAACCTGCTCAAAGAATCAAGAAAACTAAGCAATAAATAATTAGTCTCTAAACCCAGACTAAAATAGGGTTTGGAGACCAAACCCCTACGATAAAATTTGACAACCTAATTTAGGATTGCTATAGAATATTGCTGTCTAAGAGAAGAAAAAGGAGATATTTTTTAGCAAGATTTTAGGAATCAATTTTTACACATAAAATCGACAGTTATTTTCTCTTACGAATAAGTCGATCTACAGAAATACTATTGAGACTACAACCTGCT
>NZ_JAAHHT010000098.1:0-5105 GCF_010672085.1 Okeania sp. SIO3I5 | reverse complement strand
TAAGAGAAGAAAAAGGAGATATTTTTTAGCAAGATTTTAGGAATCAATTTTTACACATAAAATCGACAGTTATTTTCTCTTACGAATAAGTCGATCTACAGAAATACTATTGAGACTACAACCTGCTAAAAGGATAAAAAAAACTAAACAATAAATAAGTTGAGATGCTGCTACATTCCACTTTTGAAGCAAACAAATTCCAAACATTAATGGCATCATTAATGCAAAACCTGCGATAATTGCGTTGCGTGTTTGCAATCCAATTATCATTAAGAATCCAGAAATTAATTCTACAGGAGTAACTAAAGCAGCAAATGGTATAATTAGAAAGCTTGGTGCTATACCTTGAAAGTCCTCTACCATTTTCTCGATAAATCCTCCCATATTTCCAATTCGGACTAAACCATGTACAAAGAAGTTTATTCCGAATATTATTCGTAATAGTGTATAAGCTAAAGTTACGTCTTGGCGTTTGAGAAAAATTGGAGTTTCAATGTTATTCATTCTATTATTCCTATAAAATTTGTATCTACAAATATTGACATTTTAATATTAGGTATAGCTTGAAATTTAGCACAATACTTATGATTAGGAATAGGCAATTCAATAATTTATAATTTAGAATTAAAAAAATATATATGGTTAATTTAATAAATTATTAATTTAATAATTCTGCATTCTAATACCAATTTGAAAAAAGAATGTTACGAATAATAAGTGCAATAAAAAGATTTTTTAGGAAATCCCTTTGACAAAAAAGAGAGTTTCCAACCTAAAAACTGGTTTTAAATCTATTCATTCTGAATTCAGAATTCCAAGAAATACTCTAGCTAGGGTTTGCTGAAAAAGTCTTATGAGTAAGGGTAGGAGTCAGGAGACAGGAGACAGGAGACAGGAGGAATGGGGAATGAGAAGGCAGGAGGGAGAATTTAATTCGTGATTTTTCAGCAAGAGCGTCAACCCTTTCATCCTCACTTTTTAAGCATGAAGCAGCTCACGCACCAGGTATTTCTGACGATAAAAAAGGCTCAAACCTTGCTCTTTCAATACTTTTAGATTTAATCAGCAAGCCCTAGCTATTTGTAGGAAACATTGATCAAATTGGTATAAATTCATAATTTCTGCATTCTGCATTCTAAATTCTAAATTCATAATGAGCGTCGCCAATGAAATAAATTTTCTAACCAATCTTTGACTATTTTATTCTGCTTTTGTTTTTGCCTTAACCATCCTGTTGCTGTTTGAGCATTAATTTCTGATATAGTCGGCCAAATATGAGGTAATTCAGCGATCGCTTCTATTTTTATTCCTTGACGAATAGCTAATGCCATGATATGTATTATCTCGCTTGCTTGATTTCCTACTATTGAAACGCCTAAAATTTTCCCATTGCGATGACCGACAATTTTACAAAATCCTGTTGTTTGACTTAAAATTTGTGCCTGATCGATATTTTTAAAATTTTGCCGAAAAACTAATACATTTTCTCCATAACGTTGTCTAGCTTGTTGTTCGGTTAAACCAACTCTTGCTAATTTTGGTTCTGAGAATATTGCCCAAGGAATACCACTATAATTAACTGAAAAAATAGGTAAGTAGAGAATATTTTTTATCGCTATTTGAGCTTCATAATTAGCAATATGAGGAAATGAATATCCTCCTATTAAATCTCCACAACCATAAATTCTAGAATTGCTCGTTTGTAGTTTTTCATTTAATAATAATTTATGACTATTAAACTTCACTCCTACTGATTCAAGATTGAAATTTTCCAAGTTGGGTTTATTACCTGCTGCCAAGAGAATTTCATCTATTTCTATAGCTTCGTTTCCTACTAAAATCCATTTTTTATCGTCTATTTTTCTCACTTGAGATACTTCTGTTTGAGTTAAAATTCTAATACCTTCTGCTTCTAACTGAGCTTGAACTAAAAATGCTGCTTCTGAATCTTCTTTACCTAAAATATGAGAACTTTTGACTACTATAATTACTTTAGTTCCTAATCGAGAAAAACTTTGTGCTATTTCTATTCCACTGGGGTTGCCACCAATAATAGCTAAAGTTTCAGGAAGTTTAGATAGTTGTTGAATTTTTTTAGGAATAATAAATCCCGTACTTATTAATCCTGGAATTGCCGGTATTATAGGTTGAGATGGAGTAGCTAATAGATATGTTCTTGAACGTAGATGTCTTCCTTTTACTACAAAAGCTAACTGAGGGCGATCAACAAATTTTCCCTCACCAAAAATCACGTCTATTCCTAAAGTTGCTAAAACTGCTGGTTCATATTTAGCTAGTTGATTAGAAACTACATAATCAGCATACTTTTTTGCTTCTTTAAACTTCACCGAAATTTCATCAGAATTGTCATTGTCTTGATATATACCAAACTTTTGTTTGTGGTGTATCTGTTCGACAAAATTTGCTATTTGATTAATAATTTGGTTGTGATGAAATCCTTGGGTATTGTCAAAAATGGGGGATATAACTGTATTTATTTCTGTAGGAGAAGGTTCTATAAGAGCAACACGACCTTGAAGTTTTGTTGCGGTAATAGCTGCATAAATACCTGTTATTGTTCCACCTATAATTACTACATCGTAGTCAAGCATAGTTTATAAAAATATAGTCATAATTGATAATTGATAATTAATAATTAATAATTGATATAGCTAAGAAAGAATTGGTTAGGACATGGACTGATGATAAATCTTAGACCAGGAAACACTGTTCCCTGTTCCCTGTTCCCTGCTATAATAAATAATTACCTCTGGTTAAAACCGAGAGGATTAAATCAAATACGGAAATCTTATTAATTGATAACGGACAGTCGATAATGAAAACTATCTTTAATTATTGCTTTGCTGATTAAATTTCAAAGCATTGATAGATAAAAGTTTTAGCCTTTTCAGGTCGAAAAAAATACCAGTTTTTAGGTCGCCCAACTTCATGCCTGTTATCATTTTGGGCTAACTAGGGCAGAAAAATTCAGGAACTATTCTTCCGACTACTTCCTCCACAATTCCCATTTCTCTTAACTCCTGACTCCTGACTCCTGACTCCTGACTCCTCATTCCTCAATTCAAAATTTCTGCTAAAGCATCAATTAACTTTTGATTCTCTTTTCGGGTACGAACAGCTACTCGAAAATAGCGATCGCCTAATTCTGGAAAACTTGAACAATCTCTAATCAAAATTTTATGTTGTTTTAGTAAAGTTGTTTGTAACCAGTCAACAGACTTTTGCGAGTAGACTAATAAAAAGTTAGCTGCTCCAGGATATGGTTGTAAACCCGGTAACTCGGCCAAACTTTCAAATAGTTGAGGACGAGCATCTGCTAACCAATCCCAAGTTTGCTGTTGAAAAACTTGGTCTTGGAGAACTGCTTGAGCAGCAGCTATGGCTAAACTATTTACAGGCCATGGATCTCGCCATTCTTGCCATTTCCGGAGGCGTTCAGGATGAGAAATTGCATAGCCTAGTCTTAGTCCTGGTAAACTGTAGAATTTAGTCAGAGAACGTAAAATGACCAAATTTGAGAATTTGGTCACCAATGGTACTAAGCTTTGGGGTTGGGGTGGTGGTAAGAAATCCATAAATGCTTCATCTACCACTACCAAACCAAACTCTTCTAAATAAGGGACTATTGTTTCTAGATCCATCAACATTCCCGTGGGATTATGAGGATTATTGAGCAGTAGTCCTTTATTTTTGTTAGCTTCTATTTGTAATTGAGTTAATTTCGATTCCCCGATTGTTAGAGGATACTCAATCACATTAGCTGTAAAAGTTTTCAGGGCACGTCGATAATCACCAAAGGCAGGGGTTAGTAAATAAATTGTTTCGAGCTTTGATAAATCTAGGGCTACCCAAGTTAATAATTCGGCTGCACCATTGCCAGGCAAAACCCACTCTGGAGTCAGAGGAAGATGAGTCAGACTAAGAGCTTTCTTTAACTCCTGATAATTGGGGTCTGGGTAAGCTCTAAGTTTGCTGATATTAGTTTGAATAGCCTGGATAGCCGAATCAGGTGGCCCCAGAGGATTAATACTCGCTGAGAAATCAAGAATAGCGGATTCTGGGCAACCTGCTATTGTGGCTGCCCAAGCTAAGTTTCCTCCGTGTACTGGTTTACTCAAAGCTGGATGATTATTATTTACCGTTTCTTTCGGCAACTAATTCTTTGAAAGATTTACCAGCAGAAAAGGCAGGTACTGTAGTTTCAGGTATTTTCATTTTGTCACCTGTTTTGGGGTTACGACCTTCCCTGGCTTGGCGTTCTCTTGGTTCAAATGAACCAAAGCCAACTAGGGTAACTTTGTCCCCGCTGGCTACAGCATCCATGATAGCTTCTAGGGCTGCACTTAGTACAGCATCGGCTTGCTTTTTCGTGACTTCGGCTTTTTTGGCAATTTCGTCCACTAATTCACCTTTGTTCATTGAGATACTCCTTTTTATTTTGGACAAGATATTCTAGCAGGGTTTAGTTATCAGTAAATCCATAATTCAAGTAAGTAAGGGCTTTGGATACTATTGATAGGTTTTGAACTATTAGGCTTTTTGTTATTAGCTTTAACCTTTTCTTTTTACTACCAAAACATCAGACCCTTTGACTGATAATGCTTTCCCATATCCTTTTGCCTATCATAAGCGTTAGTTTCAGGGATAACATTAGGATTTTTTTCCTGAAAACCCTATACAATCTAGCTTTCACTGGTTTATTCTAATCTGTGCTTGAGCGATCTGGAGTGGTGAAACCTTTAATTTATCTAGATTTCTAGACTTCTTTAGTTTTTCATTATATTTTGGGCCTAAAAATACTATTGTAGATTCCCTAAAGGACTTTTTTCATTAGATTGTCTTATCTTTGTGGCGAGTTAAATATCATTCTGCGAAGCACTCTAAAGTTAGGGTTTTTTGCTCTGACTATACCTCTGACTATTTACTAATCCCAAATCAAAAATCTAAATTAGTAGGGATAACTAAGACGTCTGAGTTTTTCTAGGCAGTTCCATCTCATTGTGTGAAGCACTCTAAAGTCAAAGGTTTTTACCTCTGACTATTTACTAATCCCAAATCAAAAATCTAAATTAGTAGGGATAACT
>NZ_JAAHHT010000097.1 GCF_010672085.1 Okeania sp. SIO3I5 | reverse complement strand
ATCAATTCAAAATTCAAAATTATTAATTCAAAATTATAACCTCTGCCTAAAGTCAGAGGCTTGAAATCAGGAAAATATTTTTGATTTTTTCCTTGTTTATACTGATACTACCGGATTTAATATGACCGGATTTTACATTATTAATCTCGATCAACTTTTGTAGTTTAAATAATGTAGCGATCGCTCTACCACTAATATAAAGATGGCATATAGCAATCATAAATAGGTTTTAACATTATCCTGTTTTTGCTTGGGTTTGGAGCTTGGGGAAAGGAGACCAAACCCCTACTATTTTTGGCCACTACAGATAAAACAGTTCCTTTTTCGTTGGAAAAGTTGCCTTTGGTGCAGTCAAGATTTCCTTTAATATTTGCTGCTGTTAAATCTACTTTGCCTTCAGCTTTGAAGCCATTGATTAGACTGATGTTAGTTTTAACTTCTATATTCTGAGCAAAGAGTGCATCTTTTTCAGGATTAGAGAAATGACCTTGAGTACAATTAAGTTGACCACCAATAGTTGCTCCAGATAGACTGACTGCTTCATAAAACCGATATAAAACGTCTCTCTTGGTGCGCGTTCCCTCTCTTGGTCAGCATTCCCTTGCGACTGTCGTCGTCGCGGGGTCTGACCGCTTGCGCCTATCGGCGACGCGGGGTCGCACCGCATATAGCGACATTTTAATGTTTACTTCCTGCTTCCACCGGAACTGTCGGCAGCACTCCGTCCACAGGCATTAACGGTCAAGCCGACCGCATTTCTTAAATTTATACTTGCGTTTAAATCTCTGTCTATTGATAACCCACTTGTCACGGGCAATCATAAGTTCTCAGATGCAAGGCCATATCCTGAACATGACCACAGTTAGAGCAAGTCTTTGATGATGGAAAAAATCTATCAACTACCACTAGCTTAGAACCGTACCATTTGCACTTGTATTCTAGCTGTCGCCTGAACTCATAAAATCCTTGGTCTGCTATTGATTTTGCTAGCTTACGATTGCGTAACATTCCGCTTACATTCAAATCTTCAATTGAGACTCTGCCGTGGTTTTTGGCTAAGTATGTTGTCAATTTATGAAGTGCATCTTTACGGATATTTGCTACTTTTCTATGCAATCTAGCTATCTTCTGTTGTGCCTTTTTCCAGTTAGCAGAGCCTACCTCTTTGTGACGATTTAGGTATTGCTCTCTTGATAACTTAGCTTCAAACTGGCGATACGCTCTCACACTTGTCACAACTTTTCCATCACTCAATGTAGCTAAGGTTTTCACACCTAAATCTACACCGATAACATCAGTTTTTTGGGGTATAGTTGTGGGGTGAAATTCATAGCTACAGCTAAGATACCAATCACCTGCAAGTCTACTTTTTTTAGTTCTTGCCTCAATGGGTTCATAAGTCTTAACAATACCGATAAAAGGTAACTTGTGAGACCAACCATTAAGTTCTATTGGTTTTCCACAATTATCTATTGTGAAAGAATCAGACCTACCTTTTTTCTTAAATTTTGGATATTTACCCAATCCTTTAAAAAACCTCTTAAATGCTTCACCTAAGTGGATGAAAGCGTATTGATAAACTCTAGACGACAAGTTTTTCATCCAGGGGTAAAGAGGTTTTGTATGGTTAGTAAAAACCTCTCTAAGTTTACGAGTATTAGGTTTATAACCATCTCTGTAAGCTGCCTTCCACAAACTTAACCCCCAATTATAACACCATCGTGAGTAACCTGCGTGTTGAGCCAAGAGGGTTTTCTGTTTGTTATTAAGTTTGAGCTTGGTTCTAATGGACTTCATGTAAATGAGTGAGAACAGTCTGCTTTAATAGTATGCTTTTTAACGTATTATATCGTTATTATTTGATTAAGTCAATACTCCCAGGAGTTATGCTGTTTCAGATATTGTGAAGATGTTTACCTTTGTAGTGGTAGTAGACGATCGCTCCTTTATAGTCGAAGAGGCGATCGCCTTTGATTATTTACTCACTCGTTTGGATAATACCTAAGCAAGCAAAAGAAAAATTTCTTGTGCTAGTAAATCAATGATTTTTTCACTCCACTTGATTTGATTACCACTCCATTTACTTTGTCGAGACTCTACTTGATAAACCCTGGCATATTTTTTGCCCATTTCAGTTAATTCCCACTGCGATTTACCGCGTTTGCTTTTCAACTTTTGTTGCAAACCCAGTTTTTCCAGGTCTTGATTTACTTTGCGAGCAGAAATTTTTTCTCCCACTTTCTGAGTTAGCTTCCCAGCAATTTGAGTAGGAGTTAGATCGATGTTGTCCAGAAGCGCTGGACTTTTCGTTTCTTTTGTCATATTATGTAATTGAAATAAATTTGTTCCGAGCCAGATACTCACGACGGCAATCGATGGGCCTGGCTTTTTTTGTTGCAAAGATACAACATATTGGGCCATAGCCTAATCTGTTTTTTCTTCCACATCCATTCTAACTACTCTAGGAGAAAATGACAACAATTATTTTAAAAAAAGTAAAAATTTATGGCTGTACTTTATATATAGTAGTTGTAACATTAATACAAAGTTGATTTTGCAAATAAATCTTACAAAAAATATTTTTTGTAGAATGACGCTATGGCCATAATTTATGTAGATATGTGACTTGTGTAGGTATTTGGCCACATCAGGTTAGATTTTAGACATTAAAAGTGGCCATTCACTTGAGCGATCGCTACTTTTCCCCACGCTTTCTTAACTCTGCAATTAGGGATTTAATCTCATCCTGTACTTCTTGACTCAACTTGTCACGAGCAAAAGTTGCTGCTTCGTGGGCATGGTAAATAACATTTGGTATCAGAATCGGTAAACCACCTGCACCATTTCCAGTATCAAATGCTGATTGCGTGTGACTGCCATCGCGTTCCCAATTTTCTGCTACTAACCAAGAGAGCATTTGATCCAAGTTTTTTTCATATATAGAAGTATTTGCCTGACCCTCGACATCTATCGCAACTTCCAACCGAGGAATTAAAAAGTGTGCTGCTCCACCAGATTCACTCTGAACTATAGATTCATATGCAGATGCTGGAGCAGCATAACACATCAGCACTCCTACTTTTGCACAAGCAAAAAGAAAAGGTTCGTAGTCACTGATATCAAGAATATTTTCTTCGTAATTTTCTTTCTTTTTATTGATCCGCTGACGAATAAACTCATGCCAATCATTTAATTTGCCTTCTGCCACCAATTCTAGTTTGTCATCTTTTAAAATAACTGCTGGTAGGGAAGTTTCAACCAGAGCAATATCGGAGAAACGACGTATAACTGAGCAAGTCGTCAAAAGTCGCTCTGGATAGAATTTTTTTGACTGCTTCGCTACACCAACAAAGAGAAGATGAGATACTGCGGTATCTGCAAAAGGAACTCTATACACTTCATCAATATCAACCGCTTTTTGCCCTGTAACGGGATGAGTATGCAAATACCAAAATACTATGGGAGCTAACCAAGAAAGCTCTGGATTTTTAACAGCAGCTGCATAAGTTATTTCACCCCTTGGAGTTGAACGAGTATTGTGAATAACATCAGTAAACTTCTCAATTTGATTTCTAACAATTTGTCCGTACAATGTATCTGCTTCATAAAAATTTAAGCGATGCACTATAGGAAATACACGACCGTCACGGAAAATTATAGTAGGTTTAGCCTGAGAATCTCCTGGTATAGTACCTACAGGACGCCAATTAACGTTTTTGATACAAATTCGGAAGTCTTCATCATATTGACGTAGTTCCATTGCTGCCATCCGGGAATGCTTAAAGTCTGCTGCACCTGACGGACGCATTAACTCTGGAGATAGTAATAAACCGTTGACAGCAGCATCATAGTCCTCATATCCTCTGAGTTTATCGGGAAAAATGTCAAAATCTAGGTATTGCTCTGGGATACCATTGTTATTATTAACCACCATTGCTGCTGCTGAACTTGTTACTATCACTGGTTCTGGTGGAATAAAACTGCCTGGAGTATGGGCAAGGAAAAGGTCTGCTACAGAAGCATCTGTGCCTGCTGCCGCTTTGTGTTGATTAGCTTGTGGTACTCGTTCGGAAATAAATTTGTTTCCTACAATCTTCTCCTTTAACCTTTTTTCGGCTTTTTGTTCATCTAAGGTAGCACGTTCTCCATTTCGATAAAAGTATCTAGCTTGTGCTGGTAAATCTAGAATACCAGGGATTTCATCTACCGAGCGATCGAGACGCCAGAATCGCTGAAAATAACTTCTTGTCCACAGTAGTCGTTCTTCCAACCTCGCTGATAGTTTCTTTACGTCTTCAGTTTGCCCCTGTCGCCACTTGCACTCAATATCATCTCCTAGTTGATTTAGGTTTTTGACTGCCCACTTAACCATTTCTACTACTAACTTGACAGGGTTTTCTTCTGCCAACTTAGGTGCAATATTAATGATTGCCGATGCGTGACTTTCAGAACTTATATGACTTTGAGCAATCCTTTCTAAAACAGAACGTGCTTCATCCTGACGTTTCCTTTCTGCTGGATCTAGTTGCTCCTCATCAACTTTTGCTCTGGAAGTAACCTTAGACCTTTCACTATCAATCCCAGGAATATCCTTAAATAGATCGAGTTGTCGAGGTACTTTCTCTGGGTGGAGGTAAACATAAGGTGGTGCGCCTCTTCCTTTTGTTCGACGCTTTTTTTCTTTGAAAAGTTTGCCCTCTTTCACCATTTGATTGAGAAGATTGCGTACACCTCTTTTAGATAGCGGACTATCCCCACGATCTAGATGCTCAAAAACTTCTGCAAATTCTAGACCATCTGGTTTTTTTTCCAGTAAATTTAGAATATCTGATTCTGTTCCTGCCATTTATTCACCTCCTCCGCTAAATTAGGTGTTGGCGCACCATGTGTAATTTTTTGATGACGACGAATTTTGATTAATGCGGGGTGACGCATAATATCGGTTGCTGATGAAATAATGGCTGTTCCTTTTGCTAGTTTAGGAATGCGCGATACTGTTTCTTCCGCAATATCTCCCATCGTGCCAGATACTAATCTCAAGTCATCAGGATCTAGGGCAAAAACTACCCGTGTGTTGCAAGTTAAAATTACCTGCTTATCCATTGAGGAAGGACTTTGAGTAATTAAGATAACGCCAATTGCATCGTGACGTGCTGTGCGAATTAGTTCCCGGATCACGAAGGTTGAGGGAGTTGTTTCTCCTCCTGCAGGTAAGAAAAAGTGAGCCTCATCAAGAATAAATACAAAAGGTGGAACTCGATCGCGTTTTCGGAGTGTTTGTAGCATTCGCGCTGTTCCTCCTACTATCAAGTTGCGAGAATTTTGACCTAAATGACCAACAAAAATATTTAATATCGGTCTATCTGCTAACTCATCTAACCAGCTTTCTGTTTTTGTAGTTAACAAGGGGTTACGCTTAAATGCAGCTTCTACCTTTTTTGCTGCCCTAGTTCCCACTGCTTTTTGACCAAAGTCACCCGCTACCTTTTGAATTTCTTCTATAATTTCATTTATACTGATATCGACTTTTCCGGTTTCCTCCAAGCTTTTGAGAGCTTTGCTGAAAACTACATCATAAGCAAAAGAAACTATCTCAGATTGATCTAATGTTAGGTTAGGCACAAATCCCATAAATTCACTTAATCCAATTACAGAGTAAGGAATCCGAAAGTCTTTACCAGCTCGAAAGTTCAGTCCGCCAAGTTTTTCTGTCGCGTTGATTGTGTCTCCTAGTACATCAAAGGCAACTATTGGTATTTGATGGCGTTCCAATTCTTCAATACAAACTCCCACACAATAGCTTTTACCTACCCCTGTTTTACCGACTATTGCTATGTGTCGAGCGATCGCTTCCATTGGCAAGATAAATTCAACTGAGCTATTGCCTGATTCAACTCGCCCTATATAAAAACCTCCATCTGGTGAATCTGGAATGTTGAGTATTTCCGGAATCCTATCTGCTGGAAGTTCATAGACGCCTTTACCAGTTTGTGCTAACTGATTTGGTTCTTTTATTTCTAAACTTCCATTATGATTTAAGTGTATTTCACCTAGTAGCTCTGTCGCCATTACCCGTGTAACATGAGGAGAGCGATCGTTTGGTCTAGAGTCTTTGTTACCTACCTGATAAGCAAGATTTTGCTGTAGAGAAGAGGGATTTGCCCTAGGATTATCTTCTGTACCTTTGATAATACGTCCATAGTGAACAAAGTCTTCTGTGTCACGCTCAATTATCACATAAGTCCCTAAAGATGGCCTCCGTCCCGTATCAACATGAAATGGTACTTCGTCAAAAGTTGGGGAACCTAGATAGGGGTCTGAAGAAACTGTCCCTATTCGCGATTCCTTTATTAAGCCAAGTTTGGCCTTAATACTTGTATCTACAACTGTTTGTTGCATAAATTATTTTTTGTAATTAATTATGAATTATTTATAGCAGTTTTTAGGGATTCTGACAATAATGAACAAGCGATCGCGAAATTCTCCAGTGTTACCCGACTCTAGGTATTTCTGACTTAAAAAATGCTTGGACTTATGCTGAAGCTAATGCAGAGGAAATTGAACGCGCTATCAAAGAAAATGAGGAAGCTTGAACTATGGCACGTTTATATGCTGATGAACAATACCCACTACCAGTTGTAGAATGGTTGCGAACATTTGGTCACGATGTATTGACAGTACAGGAAGCAGGAAAAGCGGAGCAGAAAATTCCAGATGAGGAAGTGCTAGCGTTTGCTATTGCTAATAAGCGGGCTGTTTTGACTTTAAATCGTCGTGATTTTGTTAGGACTAAAGCCATGCGAACCCAGAAACCCGGTTTCTCGTAGATGTTTATTGTCAAAAACAATGATTTACCGTAGAAACCGGGTTTCTTTGCGTAAGTCCTGTTTGTTTTACTACATACTTTGCAACCAAAACACTGCGGTATTATTATTTGCTCTGAGGACAATAATTGGCAGCAGCAAGCAAAGCGTGTTAATGATGCGATTGCTGTTTTAGAAACACTCAATGGTCAAATTATTAGAGTTAAGCGCCCGCAAAAATAGATTTATTATGTGGGGCAAATAGTTGCCCCACATAATTCACACCACGGCAAAACCTGTAAATTGTCTAACATAAGGCGCTCGAAATCCCAAAACAATATCTGCTTTCGGTACACCCAATTCTACCAACTGATGAGCTAATCCTGCTTCCGTAAAATCCCTTTGAATCCAAATTTTTCCATCTTTAATATCGATATGAATTGGGCATCCATATATTCGTTCTTCATCACGCCATCCCACATATAACAATAAATAGCGATCGCGTTCTAAATCGAAAATTATTTCAGTTGTTTCCATATCTTTCTCAGACTGCTCGTGAGCGTGTTGATTGATAATTTCCTGAACTAATTCCCGATAATCTAGTTTTTCCATAACGTTATTTCCTCCTTTTGAACATGAAAAACTAACAGTTTTATTTGATATCGTTCTAGCACAGCTTGTACAAACGAATCTGAAAAAAAATCTTGATAAATATCTGTAGGTATAGCCAGATAAAGGACTCGTTCTGAAGCCAATTTTTCTAATGCTACACGATAGTTAAGAAATTGACCTATAGCTAGATGAAATTCAGAAACTGCGGATCTGCCAACAAAGCTTTTTATTTCGACTGCTATCTTTTGAGTAGCCTTTTCTGCCACAAGAAACTTTTCTGCCTCTAGGTCTATATTAATCTTAAATTGTTGAGTTAGCTTCAGAAATAGAGGATCGTTAGTAATTGTCCATCCATCTTTTTCTAAAGCAGTTCGGACTATATCGTGAAATATATCTTTTGCTGACATAATTCAAATTATTTTTTACTTATTTTCAATTTTCTCATAAATTTCCCTATAATTAATTATCCGAAGTTGATATTAGTTGTGTCAGTTCGTTGATTTTTGAGGAAAATTTAAGTTCCCCTTTTTGTTGTTCAACTTGAGCTAATTTGAAATGCTCATAAATCTCTTCGCGTCTTTCTTCCCGGATGTATTGTTTTAACAATAATTGAATTTCTTGCTTTTCATCTGTCGAAAGACCTTTGATTATTTCTACTACATCATTAAATATCATAATTTTTCAGACCTCATCATACTAAATCAATTTTATCAGTTATGATAGAACCTATTTAGTATCTTTTGAGAAAGTTGAGGTTGAAAACCTCTAAAATCTTACTTTTGAATTTTGAATTTTGAATTTATCCATAATGTCTCAAACAGCAGAACAAATTCGCATCTATGGCACCGTGCAAGGTGTCGGTTTTCGCCCTACTGTCTACCGTATCGCCAAAACATTGGGTTTGCGCGGTGAAGTGAGTAACGACGGACAAGGTGTCTTAATTAAAGTTGTGGGCGATCGCTCTACCATTAACCAATTCATCGAAAAAATTCATTCTGAACGCCCTCCACTTGCCCACATCGAGAACATTACGCGCCACCCCCTGGAAAACGCAAATTTCCCAGATTTTATTATCGCTTCCAGCACTAACAACGCCGTTAGTACAAAAATAGCGCCCGATGCTGCCACCTGCTCCGCTTGCAAAAGTGAAATATTCGACCCCTTGAGTCGCTGGTATCGTTACCCATTCACCAACTGTACCCACTGCGGACCTCGCCTCAGTATCATCAAAAAATTACCTTATGACCGCAAAAACACCACGATGGCAGATTTTAACCTTTGCCCAGAATGTCAGCAAGATTATTCCGATCCCCTCAACCGTCGCTTCCACGCTCAACCTACTGCTTGTCATGTCTGCGGACCGAAAGCTTGGTTAGAAAGAGCGGATGGCAAACCAGTCAGTGCCGATATGTTCTCAATGTTGGATGATGTGGATGCGGTTTGCACTCTGATCCAACGAGGAATGATAGTTGCTATCAAAGGGTTAGGCGGTTTTCATCTTGCTTGCGATGCCACAAATGAGGAAGCGGTGCAAAAATTACGTCATCGCAAACGTCGCCCCGATAAACCTTTAGCATTGATGGCGCGAGATATTGAGATGATTTCTGAATATTGCAGTATTACTGAAACGGAACAGAAATTACTCGAAAGTGTAGCTGCTCCTATTGTTTTGTTGGAACCAACTATTGGACAACAGTTAGCACCTAGTGTTGCACCCGGACAAAATACTTTAGGTTTCATGTTGCCATATACGCCATTGCATCATTTAGCATTGCGTCGTTTGAATGTTCCCATAGTGTTAACAAGTGGCAATTTTTCTGATGAACCTCAGTGTATTGATAACGAAGAAACGCGGGAGAAACTATCAGAAATTGCTGATTATTTTCTCATACATAATCGCCCTATTTTTAATCGAGTTGATGATTCTGTGGTGCGAGTTATTAAGGAAGTGCCTCAAGTATTACGTCGCGCCCGTGGTTATGCCCCTGCACCGATTAATTTGCCTCCTGGATTTGCCGATATTCCTCCTATTTTGGCAATGGGAGGTGAGTTAAAAAATACTTTTTGTTTATTGCGTGATGGGCAAGCTATTTTATCTCAACATATTGGGGATTTAGAAAATAGTTTAGCTGCCACAGCTTATCAACAAACTTTGAATCTTTTTTTAGGTTTATTAGAGGCGGAACCAAGTGCAATTGTTGTGGATAAACACCCGGAATATTTATCAACAAAACTTGGTAAAGATTTGGCTGCTGCTAATAATTTAAAAATAATTGAAGTGCAGCATCATCATAGTCATATAGCAGCTTGTATGGCAGAAAATGGATTAGATATTGATTCTCAGCCAGTTTTAGGAATTGCTTTAGATGGATTAGGTTATGGGGAAGATGGAACTCTTTGGGGCGGAGAATTTTTATTAGCAAATTATCAAGGATTTGAACGTTTAGGAACCTTTCAACCTATACCAATGATTGGAGGAGAACAGGCAATTTATCAACCTTGGCGGAATACTTATGCCCATTTGGTAGCTGCTTTTGGTTTAGATTTTATTAAGGATTACGAAGATTTAGAATTATTTAATTTTTTCCAAACAAAACCTCTAGCTTTGCTGAATCAAATGATACAAAAAAAGATTAATTCCCCCCTAGCTTCTTCTTGTGGACGATTATTTGATGCCGTAGCTGCTGCGATTGGAATTTGTCGAGAATCTTGTAGTTATGAAGGCCAAGCTGCAATAAATTTGGAGGCTTTAAAAAAGAGGGATTTATTAAGTGATGCTGAAGAAATTGAAGCTTACCAATTCAATATGTTACAGTTGAAAAGAGATAGTAAATTCCCTCTTACTTATCTAGTGCCGCAGCCGATGTGGCAATCCTTACTGATAGATCTAAAACAAAGTGCTGCTCCAGCTCTGATGGCAGCAAAGTTTCATCAAGGATTAGCGATCGCTATTTCTGAGATGGTGGCTGGGCTACATCAGAGTTGTGAGTTTAATCAAGTCGCTTTAACTGGTGGAGTATTTCAAAATAAATTGTTACTTACAGGAGTGAGCGATCGCCTAATTAAAATGGGTTTAGAAGTTTTGACTCACAGTCAAGTTCCACCTAATGATGGCGGTTTATCTCTAGGTCAAGTAGCGATCGCTGCTGCTAAAATGGGATAGCAAGACAAGGAGGGCAAAACAAGGATTTGGGCACGGATACACGGATTTTAAAAAGTTTTTATTTGAGCAAAATTTTGATTAATTTAAGAAAAATGTGTTTAGGAATTCCCGGTCAAATTATTGAAATAACGGATATTGTCAATAAATTGGCAACGGTTAATATTAGTGGGGTGAAACGGGAGGTTAATATTGCCTGCATAGTTGATGAAGAACATCCGGTGGAGTCATGTGTTGGCGACTGGGTGTTAGTTCATGTGGGTTTTGCCATGAACCGTGTAGATGAGGAAGAAGCAATAGAAACTTTGAAATTATTGCAGGAAGTTGCTGCGGTAATGAATTAAAAGGTAGGTTGGGTTAAAGAAATGAAACTCAATATATCTAGGTGTAGGTTGGGTTGAGGAAACGAAACCCAACATATTATTATCAGGACTTACGCAGGCAAACCCAGAAACCGGGTTTTTTCGTCAATGTTGATTGTTAAAAACAACGATTTATCCTAAAAACCCGGTTTCTTTGCGTAAGTCCTGATTAGATTTATTTATGACAACTAATAACTGATTTGTTGGGTTGCGCTAGCGCTTAACCCAACCTACAATACGACAACTTATAACAGAAACAGAAAAAATATATGAAATACGTTAAAGAATTTCGCGACCCCCACAAAGCGCAAGGTTTAGTAAGAGAAATTGATCAACTCAGCCAAAAATTAGGATACACCACCGATCGCCCACTAAAAATTATGGAAGTTTGTGGGGGTCACACTCACTCTATTTTCAAATATGGCATCGAGGAAATCTTACCTAATAATGTCGAACTAATACATGGCCCTGGATGTCCAGTTTGCGTGATGCCGAGGGGTAGATTAGATGACGCGATCGCTCTTTCAGAAAAACCAAACGTCATTTTTACAACTTTCGGCGATGCGATGCGGGTGCCTGGTTCTCAAAAAAGTTTATTGCAGGCAAAAGCTCAAGGTGCAGATATTCGGATGGTTTATTCGCCCTTGGATAGTTTGAAGATAACCAAGGAAAACCCAGACAAAGAGATAATTTTCTTTGGTTTAGGTTTTGAAACTACCGCCCCCAGTGCAGCATTAACTATTTTGCAAGCAGAAGCAGAAGGCATCAGCAACTTCAGCATTTTTAGTAATCATGTTTTAGTTGTACCCGCTCTAGAAGCATTATTGAGTAACCCAGATTTAGAATTGCAAGGTTTTGTCGGGCCTGGCCATGTGAGTATGGTTATTGGTACTCAACCCTATCGCGTAATTTCCGAAAAATATCAGAAACCTTTAGTCGTATCAGGATTTGAACCTCTGGATATTTTGCAATCTATTTGGATGTTGCTACAACAAATGTTAGAAGGTCGTTGCGAGGTAGAAAACCAATATAGTCGGGTGGTGAAAGAAGGCGGTAATAAGGTAGCGATCGAAGCAATGGCAAAAGTATTTGAAGTGCGAGAAAAATTTGAGTGGCGTGGTTTGGGAGACATTCCTGAGTCTGGGTTAAAAATTACTGATGCTTATTCTTATTTTGATGCTGAGGTCAAGTTTTGTGTGCCTAACAAAAAAGTTGCTGATGCTAAAGCTTGCCAATGTGGGGAAATTCTCAAAGGTGTTTTGAAACCTTGGCAATGTAAAGTATTTGGTACTGCTTGTGTTCCAGAAAATCCGATCGGCACTTGTATGGTTTCCTCTGAAGGTGCTTGTGCTGCCTATTATAAATATGGTCGGTTGTTTAAGAAAGAAAAAGGAAATAAAGCTGAAGTGGTAGCATCTTAATACCGTTTCACTGAAGTCAGAACTTAGATTTGATCGACTAAAAACTTTGATAATATCAAATCCGGTAACATCGGTGCTATTCAGTATTCAAAGGTAAGAGTCTATATTGTAGGGGCGAATGGCATTCGCCCTTAAGCATTGTACGACGACGACAGAATTATACTCTCCGAAGCCAACGGATTTGATATAAGACAATAGTTTCGGGTAATTATTTGACATTTTAAAGTTGGAAACTATTTGTGATATCCCTAAAGTGAATTGGTATTAGTCTGCTTTTCCATTCCCTACTCCCTAAAAAAAAGGAACTCTGTACCTTACCAATATGATAATTACTATAAACAAATTAGGAGGAAAAAATCATGCCATTTATAACTATTCAAATTGCTGAGGGTCATTCGGTTGAATTAAAACGCAAACTAGCAAAAGCTGTCACTGATACTGTTGTTTCTACTTTAGGAACAAAACGAGAGTGGGTGACAATTCATATTGATGAATTTAGTCGAGAAAATTGGGCGATCGGCGGTCAACTTCATATTGATAAACATCCCGGTCGTCATGCAGAAAAAGTTGAAAATAATAGTTAATTTTTCTGGTAAAAATTGATAGTAATTACGGAGTAGTCAGAACTCAGAATTCAGGAGAGAGAAGTGGTGGAAAAAAGAATATATTAGGAGGAGAAAATTTTTTTGTCGCGTAAGTGGAACGGCGTTCTATCGCTAATTAAGCGGACATGATATTAGTAGGGGCGAATAGCAATTCGCCCCTAAATTTACCGAAACAATTAAAGAATTAAACAATTAAATAATTAGATAATTCAGGTTTAAAGCCTCCCCAATAAAGGGGAAGAAAATAAATTTTTTCCTTTTAGTCAATCCTCGACCTTTTAGGGAGAGGTAATTATCCATTATCCATTATCCATTATCCATTATTGAAAGTACGGACTAAATTTGAGAGCGACCAGAATATTCTCATACTAATAGCGACTGCTATAATTCTAATTATTTAGAAATAAATAGTCATCTAAAAATTATGCTTCATACAGAAATAGTAATCAGAGAAGCAGTTCCTAATGACATAAAAAAAATTATGGAATTGCTGTATTTAAAAGCAAAATTTGACGGCTGCCCCGAATCTCTTAAAGCAACAACTGAACAACTAAATAACGATTTATTCGGCACAACTCCCCTTACTTCTATTTTATTAGCAGAAGTAGGGGGTAAAGCTGTAGGTTTCGCTAGTTATCATCGAATTTATTCTACATTTTTAGCTAAACCTGGAATTTGGCTAGATGATTTATATTTAAAAGCAGAATACCGAGGTCAAAAAATTGGTAAAGCTTTAATGACTCATTTGTATCAAATAGCTGAAGAAACAGGTTGCGGTAGAATTGATTGGACTGTTAATATTAATAACTTTCAAGGCATTAACTTCTATGAAAAAATAGGAGCAAAGATTATAGAAAAGGTGAGATTATGTCGCCTGAAAATTCAATAATTAAGCAGTAATGTAGCTTGGTTCAGCAATTAATAATTAATAATTACCCCTTCTTCTTGGTATTTTGGTAAACCACCCGATATAACTCTTGAAATTGTCTCTAATAAAATCGGTAATAAACTAGGAAGTAAGTGGGAAGATTATGCTTTTGCTAGAGTAGGTTATTATGTAGTTTATAACCCACTAAAACAGCTTGGGCAAAATATTTTACGAGTTTATAAATTACGAGGTAATAGTTATGTATAATTGGATAATTTATTGTTGCCACAAGTTTTTGTAGAAGGAAATTTAGGACTTCAAGCTTCCTACCTACAATAGGAGCTACTGATAACTGATAACTGATAACTGATAACTGAAATGACACCCAAGCAACATCCTTTATTTCAAAAAATTGAACGAGCGCGACGTCGCCCGACAAAGGTGCGCGATACCAACATTACTCTCGCTCATGGTAGCGGTGGCAAAGCAATGCGCGACCTCATAGAAGATATTTTTGTCGGCAACTTTGACAACCCTACCCTATCTCAACTAGAGGATCAAGCAACATTTGACCTAGCGACTCTCACTGCTCAAGGAGACAGACTTGCTTTTACCACCGACTCTTATGTAGTTGACCCGATATTTTTTCCTGGAGGTAATATCGGCGAACTGGCAGTCAACGGTACTGTTAACGATCTAGCGATGAGTGGAGCAAAACCTTTATATCTCTCCTGCGGAATGATTATTGAGGAAGGTTTCTCTGTTGACTCCCTCCGAGAAATAGCAAAAAGTATGAAAGTTGCAGCAGATGTCGCTGGAGTTAAAATTGTCACTGGAGACACAAAAGTTGTTCACCGTGGTGCTGCCGATAAATTATTTATCAATACTGCGGGGGTTGGTGTAATTCGTTCTGGTGTTTCTATTTCCGCGCAAAATCTCCAACCAGGGGATGCCGTTATTGTGAATGGTTATCTTGGAGACCACGGAGCAGCTATTACGATCGCCCGTGGAGACCTCGCTCTGGCAACGGAAGTCAACAGCGATACTCAACCTTTGAATGGTTTGGTTGATACGATTCTCGATGTTTGTCCGGAAGTTAAGGCGATGCGAGATGCTACCCGTGGAGGTGTGGCGACAGTATTAAATGAATTTGCCATGAGTTCCGAAGTAGGAATACGACTTTTTGAATCTTCCCTACCAGTGCGGGAAGAGGTGCAGGGAGTCTGTGAAATTCTCGGTCTCGATCCTTTATATTTTGCCAATGAGGGTAAGTTAGTGACGGTGGTGCCGGGAGAAAAAGCGGAAACTGTGTTGGCAGCAATGAAATCTCATCCTGCGGGTATTGATGCTGCTATTGTGGGCGAAGTTATTGCTTCTCCTCCCGGAATTTTGTTGTTGCAAACTATATTCGGCACCGAGCGTATTGTAGATATGTTGGTGGGAGACCAACTGCCAAGAATTTGTTAGGGAGGAGCAAGACAAGAGCAAGACAAGAGCAAGACAGGGATTTGGGCACGGATGAGCAAGACACGGATTTGGTCACCGATGAGCTAGACACCGATTTGGGCACGGATGCACCGATGATGGAAATTTTGTCGGGGTAATTTCTCCCAACCCTCCCACTTATAGAAGTTAAAAGTCAAATTTTATAGGCTCAAAACTTTGACACTCGCTCAAAAAATATTTTCCCAAAGATTTTTTCACGGATGAGCAAGACACCGATTTGGGCACGGATGAGCTAGACACCGATTTGGGCACGGATGCACCGATGATGGAAATTTTGTCGGGGTAATTTCTCCCAACCCTCCCACTTATAGAAGTTAAAAGTCAAATTTTATAGGCTCAAAACTTTGACACTCGCTCAAAAAATATTTTCCCTTTGAACCTTTTTTTCTTTATGCCTTCCTGACTCCAAAGTATAAGTATTGAACCGGACATAATATTAATATCAAATTTTGAAGTTTAAAACCCAATATTTAAAGAACATGACAATTTTTTTTGATGCTAAAATTGAAATTATCGAACTTAATAAGTATCAAGAACGTCCTGGATTTTCTGATAAGTATCATCTGGTCAAATTCTTGCTAAACTCAGATGGAATAAATTCCTTTGAAGTTAAGATTTGGGTTCATTATAATTATCCAGAAGCAGAAATAATTAAAGTTGCTAGAACTTTTTTAAATCGTCGTTTACAAGATTTTGTGGAATTAACAAGTGAGGATATTTATACACCAGATGAAGTTGATGCTCTGTGGCAGTCTTTCAACAATTAATAATTAATAATTTATTTACAGCACTTTTGAGCATAGTGAGGTAAACTTATAGGACTATTCTTATATTCCCTATTCCCTGTTCCCTGTTCCCTATTCCCTAATTAATAAAGGAAAAAAATTATGTCTATATTACCAACACAAACAAATATTGAATTAGCCCCCAAAAGTTTCAAAAAGCAACCAGAAGATTTTGAATTTGTAGAACCAGATATTAGTGAAGTTATTACTGAGGATGATACTCCTGTGGATAATTTAATTACTGAGAAACAACAACGACTATTAACTACTACTTTATACAGTTCTTTCCAAACAGACTTACCATTTTTAGCAACTGCCAATGTCGGGCTTTTTTACGGCAATAAAATACCACCACTTGTACCAGAAGTTCTCGTCAGTTTACGAGTCAAAGTACCGGAAGATTGGAGTCAAAAACAGAATCGTTCTTATTTTGTATTTTCTTTTGGCAAACCTCCAGAAGTAGCCATCGAAATTGTCTCTAATAAAATCGGTAATGTACTAGGTAGTAAATTACAAGATTATGCTTTTGCTGCGGTTGGTTATTATGTAGTTTTTGACCCACTTAAACAACTTGGGGAAACTATTTTACGAGTCTATGAATTACGAGGTAATAGTTATGTAGAGCTAGGAAATTTCTATTTGTCTCAAGTGGGATTACGTTTAACAATTTGGCATGGTATTTTTGAAGGAAAAGAATATGATTGGTTGCGCTGGTGTGATGATTCGGGGAATATTTTGTTAACTGGAGATGAACGAGCTGAACAAGAAAAACAACGTGCTGAAGAGGAAAAACAACGAGCTGAACAGGAAAAAAAACGTGCCGAACAAGAAAAAAAACGTGCCGAACAGGAAAAAAAACGTGCCGAACAGGAGAAACAACGAGCTGACAAACTAGCAGAAATTCTCAGGGAAAGAGGTATTAACCCTGATGAAGTTTTGTAATTAAAAAATGTAGTGGGCGATCGCCTACTACTGACATTTTTTTAAGAGAGAGAAAATAGTTTTTTTATCAGTCAATATAAATAGTCTCAAACTAAATTTTTTAGGCTGAAAATTCTCTCCTTATCTTCTAACTTTTAACTTGAAAATTACCTGAAAAACTGAAAAAATTTTGTAAATATGCACGAATTAGGAATTACTCAAAATATTGTTGCCATAGTTGCTGAAAATGCTGGGGATAAATCAGTAAAAAGAGTCACTTTAGAGATAGGTGAACTTTCTGCAATTATGCCCGATGCTATTGAATTTTGTTTTGATATTTGTAGTAAAGGCACTGTTTTAGAAGGAGCAACTTTAGAAATTATCAAAATTCCAGGTTTAGGAAAATGTCGTCAATGTGCGACAGAAATTCCTCTAGAGAAACCATTCGGAGTTTGTCATGTTTGCAACAGTGTTGAACTTGATATTATTCAAGGTCAAGAACTTAAAATTAAGGAAATGGAAGTAGAAGAATTATGTGTTTAATATCAAAAGATTTGAGGGAAACCTAAAGTTAACTACTTCAACTTTTTCGGTTGAGTAAAATTTATGTTGTACAATAGACTTGTCCCTTTATAACTGAAAAAATCCCAAAAAACTTTATCAAAGCTTGAGCTGAAGCCGAAGTAAAGGCACTTTTAGCCAAAAAAGATAATAGGATGTATAATTTAGAAAATAGGCTAGAAACGGCGTTACAGCGTCCTAGTTTTTATACACAAACTTATCAACCTAAAGGAGATACTTTTATGGCAGATGCGCAAAAAAAATTCACTAAAAATGACTTTAGAGGTGCAAGTTTTACCGGAGGATATATTAATTTTGAGAAAGTTGAAGCTAAACAGGCAGCCGGAACAATTCACAATTATTCTTCTGAACAAAAACAAAACCTAGCAGATGCAGCAGCAGAAATTCAACAACTTTTACAACAACTCGAACAAAGTTATCCAAATGCAACAGAAATTGAAAAACAGAGTGCTTTAGCTGTAACTTTGCAACAAGAAATTAAGCAAAATTCCACACTTAAGGCAAGACTAAGAAATGCTCTAAAACAAGGAGGAATTGAAGCATTAAAAATTTTGTTTGCTCCTATTGGAATTCCTATTGAAATGGTCAAAGGTTGGATTGAAGCAGAAACCTAATAGGCTATCGCATTGGTAAATATCTATGTCGGAAAAACCCAGAAAAGTCTCTAAGAATGATCTACGGAATTCCCAGTTTGGTGGAGCATTTGTTAATGTTGAAAGTGCTGATGCTAATCAAATCGGCAGTGAGATTCATAATTATAATAATGTTATTCTAAATCAGCAAGCAGACTTAACACCCCAAGAATATCGTAACCGTCAGGCACTACTAACAAAAGTCAAGAACTTTTGGGTGAAAGGTGTTCTAGAAAAGTCCCTCTATAACCAAGTAGAGTTTGGCCTAGAGGAACGCCCCGATGCGATCGCTAATCCCTGGAGTATGATTTTAGATACGGGGGACAATTCGCCCCAACCTCTACCGAGTGGTACTAAGATAATTGAAATTTTTGACGAAATTGGTGCGGGGAGTTTACTAATATTAGGGGAACCAGGAGCAGGAAAGACCACAACATTATTAGAATTAACTAGGGATTTAATTGCCCGTGCTGAACAAAACACCAACCTTTTAATTCCTGTGGTCTTTAACCTTTCATCCTGGGTAAATAAACGGCAAAAGATAGAATATTGGCTAGCAGAGGAACTGAATATTAAGTACGATGTTCCTAAAAAAATAGCACAAGTTTTGATAACTCAGCAAAAATTATTGCCATTGCTTGATGGTTTGGATGAAGTTAACAAAGAGTATCGAGATAATTGTATTGTTGCATTGAACCAATTTAAGACAAATTACGGTGTAGAGTTAGTTGTTTGCAGTCGAATTAAAGACTATGAAGCTTTGTCTAATCGTTTGAAGTTTCAGAGTGCAGTTTATATAAAGGAACTAACTTTAAAACAAGTCAATTGTTATTTGAAGAGTTTTGGTAAAAAATTAAGAAGTTTAAGAAAGCTCATTGCAGAAGATAAAGCATTGCAAGAGTTAGCGCAATCGCCTCTGATGTTGAATATTATGACTCTAACTTATCAGGGAGTAGCTGTTGAAGACTTGCCGAAAACTGAAGTGATAGAAGAGCGAAAGAAACAACTTTTTGATGATTATATTGAGAAGATGTTTAACCGTATTGCTCGCTGGAAAGGTATACAAATATATTCTAAAGCTAAAACAAAATACTGGTTAAGTTGGTTAGCCCAAAATATGCTTAGGGAGTCACAAACAGTATTTTTAATTGAGCAAATACAGCCTATTTTGCTGAAAAAAAAGAGCCATCGTTTTCTGTATAAATTTGGATTAATGTCTTTTTTAGGGTTAGTTTGTGGATTAATTTTAGTTCTTTTCTTTCCTAGGAAGATTCCTTTCTTTTTTGCATCAAGTTTTATTTCTGGAATGATACCTGGATTACTTCCCGCAATCGAAAATAGTCTTCTCAGAGCATTAGCTTCAGGATTGGTATTTGCATTGATGATGTACAATCTTTCTAATTTAGTCGATCTGTATTATAATTATTTTCCAGATGATAACTTTAATATACTTTTATCTTTTACAGCAAAAAAATCTTTTTCATTAATTGGAGGACTTATTTTTGGGTTATTAGTTACTCAAGTAAAACAAGATATAGAAGTAACGCATGACTTAAAATGGTCATACGGCAAAGCTTATTTTAATATTTTCAAAAGCACTCTAATAGGTATGTTATTTGGAGTGTTTTTTGCCTTTACCGACTTAGGTAATATATTAAGGTTTTATATGACTATGCCGATGTATTTATTAGAACCAAGTAAAGAATCTTTAGTACAATTTACTTTACTTTTTGGAATTACTTTTGCAATAATTGCTGCATTCTTTGGTGGCATAGAAAAGATATCAAAAGTTGATGCTACCACAAAACCCAACCAAGGAATACGGAAGTCTGTCGTTACTGCTATATTCACTGGAGTTCTTGGTTTTCTAGGAGGATGGATTGCAGCACAATGGTTTCCAATTGCTATTGGTGTAAGGATGTCGTCTTCATTTTTTTCATTTCCTTTAATTTTAGGTATAGCTTGTAGTCTTGTTGGAGGATTGATTAACGCAGAAGGTTCAGGTATAGTTTGCATTCAACACTTCTTCCTCCGTTTCATCCTCTACTGCAACAATAAAATCCCCTGGAATTATGCTCGTTTTCTCGACTATGCAGCAGAACGTATCTTCCTCCAAAAAGTAGGCGGTGGTTACATATTCATCCACCGAATGTTAATGGAACATTTTGCTCAAATGACTGATAAATAACAAAACAAATATTAACTGTATAGTAAAATATTTCTACTGCCCCTAAACTATAAATATTTTGAAAACAGACAGTATTTTCTATCAAATATTTCTCAACTTTCCGACAATTTTCTTTGAACTAATTAACCAACCAAATACCAATACTCAAACTTATGAATTTACCTCCCGTGAAGTCAAACAATTATCTTTTCGTTTAGATGCTTTATTCCTACCAACGGACAATAACCCTAATAAACCTTTTTACCTTGTTGAAGTCCAATTTAAACCAGATGATAATCTCTATTATCGTCTATTTGCCGAATTATTTCTCTTTTTACGACAATATCAACCCCCCTATCCTTGGCAAGTAGTTGTTATTTATCCGAGTCGTAATATCGAAAGAGAACAAAATCAACACTTTGGCAATATTTTAGCCTCAAATCAAGTCCAACGGATTTATTTAAACGAATTGGAAGAAACTGTAAGTGGTTCATTAGGGGTTGGAGTTGTTAAACTGGTAATTGAGCCAGAAACTCAAGCGATTAATTTGGCTAAATCTTTAATTTCTCAAACCAAAGAGGAAATTATTGAGCCAAAAATTCAACAAGATTTAATTGACCTAATTGAAACAATTATTGTTTATAAGTTACCCCAAAAAACCAGAAAGGAGATTGAAGCAATGTTAGGTTTAAGTGAATTGAAAAAAACTAAAGTTTATCAAGAGGCTTTTGCTGAAGGTGAAGATGAAGGCAAAGAAAAAGCCCACTTAAAATCTCTATCTAATATGATTCGTTTAGGTTTAACTTTAGAGACTATTGCTGAATATTTAGATTTGCCTTTACAGGAAGTTCAAAGATTAGCCAAACTGACTGAAAATAGAGATTAAATTTTTTTCAATTTAATTAAGTAGGTAGACGCGAATCAACTTCACTATATAACCAAATTTTGGTGCAGTCTCAACCCTTGAGATTGCTTCCTTCCACTTTTTTACAGTCGCAATGACGTACTTTTAAATAATTAATAATTAACAATTAATAATTAATAATTACCGCTTCTTATAAAGAAGAGGATTGCCTAAAAAAATTTTTTTTTCTTCTCTTGGTTGATTGGATATAGTTAGGTAACCCATCCATCCCTCAACCGCTTTTTTCTCCATGAATGGAGAGGCTTTATACCTTAATTTTTCGGTAAATTTTCTCACTTATATCATGTCTCTTTGAATAACCAGAATAAAAAATTGAGGGAGTAGGGAGTAGGGAGTAAGGAACGAAAAATCTTCTCGCTTGGATAGAAGAAGATTTTTAGGCGTTGCTGAACCAAGGGATGAATCTTTCACTCCCCACACGGACCACACTTCCCACACTTCCCACACATAAGCAACGCCGATTTTTATTACGGCTAATTAATGAGACTTGATATTACCAAAAAATGAGTATCAAAGCCTCCCCTTTTAAGAGGATGAAAAAAATGTTTAATATCAAATCCGCATAGAATAAAAGGTGTTAACTATATATATACACCTTTTTTTTAACCCGGATTTGGTATAACTCAATATTTCAAGTCTTTGATTTTAGTCGGAGGTTCACTGATAACTGATAACTGATAACTGATAACTGAAATGACCTACTTATAATCAAATCTCAAAAACAAAAAATCAAAGAAATGGAGAAAGAAAAATTATGTGTGTAACTTGCGGTTGTTCCGGTGATAATCAAATTACTATTACTAATTCTCAAACAGGAGAAACAATGACAGTAGATAAGCATCATTCCCATACTCATACTCTCCCAGATGGCACTGTTATTACTCATACTCATTCTGATAATTATACTCCCGAACATAATCATCAGGCAACGGCAGAAGTTCATGCCAAAATGCACGAAACAACTATTACTTTAGAACAGAAAATTTTACAGAAAAATGACCTGATAGCTGCCCAAAACCGAGGTTGGTTTAAAGGTCGAAATATTCTGGCATTAAATTTAGTTAGTTCTCCTGGTTCTGGCAAAACAACTTTATTAGCTCGGACTATTAATGATTTAAAATCTGAATTAACTTTTAGCGTTATAGAAGGCGATCAAGAAACTATTAATGATGCAGAAAAAATTCGCCAAACTGGTTGTAAAGTAGTGCAAATTAATACTGGCAAAGGCTGTCATTTAGAAGCTGCAATGGTAGAGAAAGGTTATACAGAATTAAACCCTCCTTTAAATTCAATTTTGATGATTGAAAATGTGGGAAATTTAGTTTGCCCTGCTCTATTTGATTTAGGAGAAAATTCTAAGGTAACAATTCTATCAGTTACCGAAGGAGAAGATAAACCGATTAAATATCCCTATATGTTTCGGGAAAGTCAGGTAATGATTCTGACAAAAATTGATTTATTACCTTATCTACAATTTGATGTCGATCGCTGTATTGAATATGCAAAACAGGTAAATCCTCAGATTCAAATTTTTCAGGTTTCTGCTATTAGTGGAGAGGGTTTAAATAATTGGTATAATTGGTTGAAAAGTTAAATTATTCTCTTTCGAGAATAAGGTAATCAAAATATTTTATCCCTATACTAAGAAACCGGGTTTATGGGAGGTCAATGGTAGGGACGTTTAGCTTGCATCACAACTCCGTTAACGCGGAGCGACATAGAAAGCGGAGCATTCCGGAACGGAAAACGCATTAATGCTCAAGCAACATCCGTACAAGGGCATTTAATACAAACCCGGTTTCTATTCATAGTTCCTAAATAACGGAGAAGGGCAAGACTAATTCTTTGTCGTCAGAGAATATTTACAGCCCTACATTTTGTTAAGCTCCTGTGATTGCCACACTTCCCACTCCCCTCCTCTTTTTTTCTCTAGTAACAATAAATTGACCCTGACGGAGAGGGGGGGATTCGAACCCCCGTATAAGTTACCCCATAACAGCATTTCCAGTGCTGCGCCTTAAACCACTCGGCCACCTCTCCAGGAAGCAAAATTATTTAATTTAAAATTTGCTCACAATTCAACTATGTTAGCAGAACTAATCTAAATTTAGCAACCCCCTCAGACAAAAAAATTTGAACTTGGATTTTGGGCCTATATCTCATAAAATAGAAATTAAGCCACGTTAGTTAAAACTCACATTCCGCACCACAAAATATAGTATGGAAGAAGGAGTCAGGAGTCGTAGGGGCGAACGGCCGTTCGCCCCTACTGGAGACAGAATTTTAGAAGAAAATCATAGCTGCCGTAATTGAGTAATCAATCAAGCAAGTATTTATGCTTAATTATTTACTCGGAATTTAATCGACGAAAAAAGTAATTGAGATGATTTGCATAGTATAAATATTTACCAAAACACAGATTTTTATACTACTTTTAACAATACAAATTGAACTGCGGAATGTGGGTTAAAAGTTCAAGGTGGCGATCTAGATACTCATGGCCATTCTTAAGTTGGGCGATCGCCAAAACAGCTCAATCACTTCAAATGACCAATATAATTTCTTGATTACTAGATTATGCCCTTATTTTTTTTCTCACCCCTATTCCGCAAAAATTCTCCAATAATTGCTATTGCTCCTGAACCTATAATTAAAATTACACTCAGAGCATTAATATCTGGTTTTACTCCTGTACGAATCCGACTAAAAATTTCCATTGGCAATGTTGTTGCTCCACTCCCTGCGGTAAAACTAGCAATTAAAAAATCATCCATACTTAGTACAAAAGATAGCAAACATCCAGACAAAATTCCTGGCAATAATTGGGGTAATAATACTTGCATAAAAGCTTCTAGTGGTGTTGCCCCTAAATCAAGGGCAGCTTCCTCTAAATTAGGGTCTAAATCTGCTAATCTTGTGGAGACAACTAAAGCTACATAAGCTAAACAAAAAACAATATGAGCTGCAATAATTGTCCATAAACTTAATCTAATTGCCAATGCAGCTAAAAATACTAAAGTAGCTACAGCGATCGCTATATCAGGAATAATTAATGGCAAATAAGAAATGCCTAGATATAAGGACTTACCACGAAACTTATATTTTGCTAAACCTACTGCCATTAAAGTACCAATAACTGCCGAAATAGCTACAGCACAAATAGCTACAGTTAAACTATTTTGAAGAGCAGTTAAAATCCTAGTATCCTGAAAAAGTTTGACATACCATTGCCAGGTAAAACCTTCCCATCCAGCGCTATATTTAGATTTATTGAAACTATAAAAAGTCAGGACAAAAATCGGCAGGTACATAAATAGGAACATTAAAACTGTAAATATTACCTGCCAAGAAATCTGAAGTTTAGGTTGAGATTTAGACATATCTATTGGGATATCATCTTCTGGGTTTATTACAGTATTTGTCATCTTTAACTAGTTAGTTAATCTTTATTTTTTGTTGGAAATAGGGGGTAGGGAGTAGTCTTTTTGACTTATAAAGCATATTTCGGACTAATGATGTACAAGGAGCGAATAGTAAAATTATTGTAGTGCGAGCATCTTGCCCGCGATAGGTATATTTGGGATTTGCTCTAACTTTTGACTTTATAATAAATATAGTTGATATGACAAACAATATACAGCGGGTTTCACCAGGCGTGAGGTACACCCCGAAGCGAGCAAGATGCTCGCACTGGGTTGCTGTATTACTTTTGAATTTTGAATTTTGAATTGATAATATACTTGATATGACAAAAATTATATTACTTTTGAATTTTGAATTTTGAATTTTGAATTTTGAATTTATTTCGAGGGTTTACCATCACCAAATTTTAGTAAAAGAGCGATCGCTATACTTACTCCTAAAATCAAAACCATACTCAAAGATGAACCAAAACCCCAATTTTGAGTAGCTCCTAAAAACTGGTTATAAATTAATCGAGCAGCAGTCATACTGGAAGCTCCACCTAATAATTCTGGGTCAACAAAATCTCCTAAAGAACTAATAAAAACTAATAAAGAACCTGCTGCAATACCAGGTAAACTTTGGGGAACTGTTACTTTCCAAAAAGTTTGTATAGGAGTAGCACCTAAATCGGATGATGCTTCTAATAATCTCCGGTCTAATTTTTCTAAAGAAGCATAAAGAACTGTCACAATATAAGGTAAATAACTATAACTCATGCCAATTAAAACTGCAGGAGTTCGATTCAATAATTCCAAAGGTGGTAATCCAATAATTCCAATAATTGAGTTTAATACACCAGTGGGGCGTAAAATTGTAATCCAAGCATAAGAACGTAACAAAGATGAAGTCCAAAGTGGCAAAACAAAACCCAATAAAAGTAGATTTCGCCACTGTTTTGGTGACATTAAAGCAATCCAATAAGCTACAGGAAATCCTAATAATAAACACAAAATTGTTGTACCTGTAGCCAAATTTATTGAACGCCAAATTACCTTTAAATTCAAGGGGTCAAATACTCGTAAATAGTTACCGATACCGTCAGGAATTACTAAATCTCCTGGTCTAATATTTTCTACTAAACTTAGCTGAAAAATTACTAAGGTTGGCAATACTAATAAAAACAATAACCATAAACCTGCCGGACCTAATAAAACTAGAGGACCCAACAGTTTAGAAAATATTTGACTTATACCATTTTTTGACTGAGAATTAGGGAAAGCTGGAGCAGATGTTTTAGTAGGAGTAGTCATATTTGCAAATTCAAAATTCAAAAGTCAAAATTCAAAAATAATATAGCGCTACGCGAAGCGTGAATAGGGAATAGTAAACTGTCAAAAGGTTTCAGCATTTATAAATGTCCTAATCTTTGCTTCGACTGCTATACTATAGAAATTGGAAAATTTCTCAAGGATTGGGTTCTATAGTTCTACGCGAAGTTCAAAGTCAAAAGTTAACAGTAATATCTGACTGAGAGTTTTCAATGCCTAAATGGTTAGTGCTATATATGTTTAGGAACAAGGAAATTTATTAACCTTTACTTAGGCTTTAATAACTAAAAAAGTGTGTAGAAGAATCACATAAATAAAATCAGGAATTTGTCTTCTTCCTACTTTACCAATTGATAATTGTTATGTTAGGTTTAAAGCCTCTCCTTAGAAGGGGAGAAAAAGAAATAAGATATCCTTATATTCAATTCTATTACGGTTTTAACCAGAAGTAATTATCCATTATCAATTATCCATTATTAATTATTGAAAATTATCCACTTGTTAATTTAGTCCAGTATCTTTGATAAACTTCTTCATATTTACCCAGTGGAGCCAAACTTTCGCAGTTTTGAAGAATTGACTCTGGGGGAAATAAAGTAGGGTCTTCTTTTAATTCTTCTGGTAACATTTGATAAGCTGCACGAGAAGGTGTCGTAAAACTGAGTCTTTCTACAATTTCCGCTGCAATATCTGGCTGTAACATAAAGTTAATCCATTGATAAGCACCATCTGGGTTAGGAGCATTTTTCGGAATTACTAATGTATCTATCCATAGGGAGGAACCACTGCGTGGGGTAATATATTCTAAATCTTCATTTTCAGGTTTAATTTCTGCTGCATCAGAAGAATAACACATAGCAATCAACAAATCTTCTACTAAAATTTGAGAGCGCCAACCATCTGTAGTAAAAGAAGCGATCGCTGGTCTGAGTATAAGTAACTCTTCGTAAGCTTGCCTAATATTTTCTACATTGGTAGAGTTATAAGAATATCCTAATTTTCTTAAAGCACACCCCATCACCTCGCGCACGTCATTGACTAAAGTCATCCGCTTCAATACTAAATCTCTATTTTCCCAGAGATACTCCCAGTCAGTAGGCGCTGTCGGTAAAAGTTTGCTATTGTAAATTAAACCAGTAGTTCCCCAACTTACAGGTACACTATAGACATTACCTGGATCGTATACCGGGTCTTGAAATTGGGGAAATAGATCGTCTAAACCAATAATTAGAGATTTGTCTAACTCTGTCAACAAGTTTAGGGCAGCCATTTTTTGCACCATATAATCAGAGGGATAGATAATACTATATGCTCCACCTCCTCCTGCTTGTATTCTAGCTAGCATCGACTCGTTAGAGTCAAAGACATCTGCAACTACTTTGATACCAGTTTCATCGTAGAAGCGATCGAGCAAATCTCGATCAGTATATCCTGCCCAAGTATATATGTAGAGTAAATCTGAATTACCCTGCATTCTGGAGTTAGATTTCACTTCAGCTAATCTCCAACCACAACTAGAAAGGGTTGAAACTGCGATGGTAGCTGCTGACGCTTTTAGAAATTGACGTCTAGAAGTACGAGTATCTTCCTGGTAACTCAATTTCGCTACATTATTTCGCTGGTATTTCTGTAAATTAGTTGGAGGCACAATAGTTACAAAAAGTTCAAAGTCAAAAGTAAGTTTACGTTAAAAATTCAAGTGTATTTAAATATTTTTACCGAAAAATAGAGGCTTTAAGCCTCTCCTTTTTAATAATTATTAATTATTAATTATTAATTATTAATTATTGAAGATCTTGATTCACTTAAAGCCAAACAATGTTGTTTTGACCAGTAAACATAAATAGGAGTATCTGGGTTTGGCAAAGTTCCTTCTGTATTTGGTTGCCTTACCATCATCCGATCGCCCGACAACAAATTTACTTGATAATGTACATGAGTTCCCATATACATTATATTAGTCAACCTGCCTTCAAAACAATTTTCTGATACATCTGGGCAATACAGACTGAGATTAACTTTTTCTGGTCGTACACTTACAACTACTGAAGCACCTCCATATATTTCTCCATTTTGTTCCTTCTCGCTCAATTTTGACTGTTCTACAGAAATCTGTAGACCACTATCTGTCTTAACAACCAGACTAGAACTATGATTATATTCCACCCGACCTTGAAATAAATTCGTATCTCCAATAAAATCTGCCACAAATGGACTTTCGGGGCGCTCGTAAATTTCTTGAGGAGAACCTATTTGTTCTATTCTACCCTCGTGCATCACAGCAATACGGTCTGACATACTCATGGCCTCTTCTTGGTCGTGAGTTACCATCACAAATGTAACGCCCAAATCTCGATGTAAATTGGACAATTCCATTTGCATTTCTTTGCGTAGCTTTAAGTCTAGGGCACCGAGAGGTTCATCTAATAATAATACTGCTGGACGATTTACTAAAGCCCTTGCTAAAGCCACCCGTTGTTGTTGCCCACCGGATATTTGATGAGGATAGCGATCGGCAAATTTCTCCATTTTCACCAACTGCAAAACTTGTGCTACTTTTTCCTCAGTTTCAGCTTTTCCTAAACGTTTGATTCGTAGTCCAAAAGCAATATTATTTTTAACGGTCAAATGGTTAAATAAAGCGTAGCTTTGAAAAACAGTATTGACTGGGCGACGGTAAGCAGGAGTTTGATTCATAGATTGGCCTCGAATCATTATTTCACCCGCTGATGGGGTTTCAAACCCAGCTATTAAGCGTAACGTTGTAGTTTTACCACAGCCAGAAGGCCCTAGAATACTAAAAAATTCTCCTTGACGGATATTGAAGTCCACACCTCGTACTGCTGTATGGCCTTCAAATACTTTGAATACTTTACGCAGTTCGACGTCGTTTTGGGTTTTGGTTAGGGTTGTCCCAATATTCAGTGCAGTTTGAGTCATAATTGCTATGTTTGGATTTGGGAATATAATTGGGAAATTGGGTCTTAATAAATTTAAGTATGAGATTGCTTAATATTTTAAATTATTTTTAAGGTCTTTGTCGTTAATTTCACTTCAGTTAAATACAATTTTAGTAAGGGTTAATGGCAGTCAACCCTAGGATAAAATGTTACAACCAATTTAGGATTGCTATAGTATTTTAATTTCCTTTTTTGGGTAGTTCCTATTTACTTACTTGAGAAAATAAGATTTTATCTCACATTCTGTACTTCAGAGTGTAGCATAAAGATATATCAATCATCTTTCATAATGACTAAAAAATAAGGTCTCAAGCCTCTGGGTTTAGCCGGAGGTACTGATAACTGATAACTAAAATAACATAGTATGGTAAAAGAATTAACTACTGATACAAAACCAGAAATTATTTACCCAGATAGCGACGGTCAACCAATGGCAGATAATACAAAACAGTTTCGCTGGATAGTCATTATTAAAGAAAACCTGGAAATTTTATTTGCGAAAGTTCCTGATGTATTTGTTGCTGGTGACTTGCTCTGGTATCCGATTAAAGATAACAATAAAACTCGTATTGCTCCTGATGCAATGGTGGTTTTTGGCAGACCAAAAGGCGATCGTGGTTCTTATATACAGTGCAAAGAGGAAAATATTGCCCCCCAGGTAGTATTTGAGGTTTTGTCGCCGGGAAACACTCCTAAAGAAATGAGGAAGAAACTACAATCTTATGATGATTATGGAGTTGAAGAATATTATGTTTATGACCCCGATAAAATAAATTTGACAGGTTACATTAGAGTTGGGAAAAGCTTGAGAAAAATAGAAGAAGTGGATGGTTGGGTGAGTCCCCGTTTAGGTATTCGCTTTCAAGCTGCACCAGAAAGTTTGGAAATATATCTACCAGATGGGAGAAAGTTTCTGACTCCTGTAGAGTTAGACCAAGCTAGGGAACAAGCAGAACAACGTGCTGAACAAGAACGGCAACGTGCTGAACAGGAACGGCAACGTGCTGAACAAGAACGGCAACGTGCTGAACAGGAACGGCAACGTGCCGAACAGTCAGGCAAACGTGCTGAACAAGCAGAACAACTTGCTGATAAATTAGCAAAGTTACTCAGAGAAAGTGGTATTGACCCCGATCAAATCTTATAGGTTGTAGGGGCGAATGGCTATTCGCCCCTATTGGACTACTCAATCTTTATTAATACAGGACTAAAGCCATGTGAACCCAGAAACCCGGTTTCTCGTAGACATCTATTGCTCAAAACAAGGATTTATCGTAGAAACCGGGTTTCTTTGCGTAAGTCCTATAGATAAAAAATAGATAAAAAAACTGATAACTGAAACGACATAATTATGGTAGAAGAATTAACTAATGATACAAAACCAGAAATTATTTACCCAGATAGCGATGGTCAACCAATAGCAGATAATACAAAACAGTTTCGCTGGATAGTCACTATTAAAGAAAACCTGGAAAGTTTATTTGCTGATGTTCCTGATGTATTTGTTGCTGGAGATTTGCTGTGGTATCCCATAGAAGGCAATAATCAAACTCGTATTGCTCCTGATACAATGGTGGTTTTTGGTAGACCAAAAGGCGATCGTGGTTCTTATAAACAGTGGGAGGAGGAAAATATTGCACCCCAGGTGGTATTTGAGATTTTGTCACCACGAAATACTCCTAGAGAAATGATGAATAAACAGTTATGTTATCAAAATTATGGAGTTGAAGAATATTACATTTATGACCCCGATAATATAAAGTTTACAGGTTTAATTAGAGTTGGGGAACGCTTAGAAACAATAGAAAAAGTCGATGGTTGGGTGAGTCCCCGTTTAGGTATTCGTTTTCAACTTACACCAGAAATTTTGGAAATATATCGACCAAATGGGAGAAAGTTTCTAACTTTTGTGGAATCATACCAAGCTATGCAGCAAGAAGAAGAACGTGCTGAACGCATGGCAGAGTTACTTATTGCACCAGAAAGTTTAGAAATAGAGCGACCAGATACGGCAAAATTTCTGAGTTTTGTAGAGTTAGACAGAGCCAGGGAAAAAGCAGAACAACGTGCTGATAAACTAGCAGAGTTGCTGAAAGAAAGAGGTATTGACCCCGAACAGGAACGGCAAAGTGCTTATTGGGAACGGCAACGTGCTTACTGGGAACAATGTGCCGAAGAGTCAGACAAACGTGCTGAACAGTCAGGCAAACGTGCCGAACAGCAACGGCAACGTGCCGAACAGCAACGGCAACGTGCCGAACAGCAACGTCAACGTGCTGGTAGACTAGCAGAATTACTCAGAGAAATAGGTGTTAACCCCGATCAAATCTTGTAGGGTGCGTTAAATTTCATTAACGCACCGCCTCTTCTAAATCCTTATTAATAGATAAAAAATATGAATCGCCGTAAACGTGAAATATTGCAACAATATAAACAAGAAGATAAACGAAATTTCCAAAGAGCTAATCTGAGAGGTTTGTCTTTTCAGGGAGAAGATTTGTCTGATGCAGATTTTAGTTTTGCCGACATTCGGGGTACTAATTTTCGTGGCGCAAATCTAACGGGTACTAAGTTTTGTGGAGCTAAGGCAGGGTTACAGAAGCGTTGGGTGGTGGTTTTGCTTGTTGGTGTTTTTGTTTTAGTTGGTATATCAGCTTATTTGAGTCTATTCATTTCAAGTTTGATATTACTAATTTTTGATTCAAGTAGTGTCAGTAATCAAATTTCTGGTTGGGTGTCTTTAGTTGTAACTATTATATTCTGGATAATATTTATTTATATAGGAATAGAAAACTCGGCCTTCGCCGTAGCCGGAGCCGGAGCCGTAGCCGGAGCCGTGGCCGTAGCCGTGGCCGTAGCCGGAGCCGTAGCTGGAGCCTTCGCCGTAGCTGGAGCCTTCGCTTTCGCCGTAGCCGGAGCC
>NZ_JAAHHT010000096.1:20631-32349 GCF_010672085.1 Okeania sp. SIO3I5 | reverse complement strand
CCAACATCCTGACTCCTAAGACTTTTTCAGCAAATCCTAATAATTAATTATTAATAATTAATTATTAATTATTTAACTATTCCCTATCCTTACAGTTAGTAATTTTTTAGCAAACCCTAAATAAATAGTATAACTAGAAGAAAACTGCTTCTTTACTCAATATTCTATCGAGAAACTAAGCAGTTTTCTCCCCAACTTCTTTGTCTGGTTTGCCAAGCATATTAAATTGCGATTAATAAGCGGTTATTTATCTTGATTAAATCAGGACTGCTTTTCCAATTCTGATTTCATTCTTTCTAAAGTTATATTCATTTGATCGAACATTTGTTGAGGAGTAATACCGAATTGATTTAACTGAGTTTTGAGTTGTTCCATAGTCATTTGAGCCATGAAATCTTCTGATAATTCAAATCGTTTCATAAAAATCCGGTATCGATCCATCATAGCTTCCATTTGCTCAATATACATCTTTTTACCTTCTCGGTCGAACTTACCATAAGCACTTCCTAGGTTAATTAAGGATTGATAATCCTCAAATAATTTTTTAGCTTCTTGTTGAACTACTTCTGAATCAAAGAACCCCATAGCTTTCCTTTTTTACAATCTAAAATTATATTAACTAAATTTTTACCGAATAATTAATAATTATTAATTATTAATTATTAATTATTCAGGTTAAAAGCCTCCCCTTAAAAGGGGAAAAAAATAAATTTTTTCCTTCTTGGTCAATCCTCTCCCTTTTAGGGAGAGGTAATTATCCATTATCCATTATCCATTAATGAAAGGCTTCCAGTTTATACCACATTTGACAGTTATAATATCAATCTGAGGTAGTAATTAGGTAGTACCATTACTTACTTTAAGTATAACATTAATTTTTCCCTAACTCTTGCTTAAGAATAGTGTGGAAATACCCATATCTTAGTTCGTCAAACCCGAAATTATATACCTATTAGTACCTTACATATCAGCCAGATACTTTTTTTATTTTTTTAATCTGATCAGGCTTTCCAAGCAGGTTCCTATAGTTAAATTTATAGCAAATTTATACATATAGCAATCCTATAGCAATTCTAAATAGGTTGTGACAAATTAAAAAGTAAATAAAAAAACTGAAACTCTTACCTTTTCCCAGTTAAGTGTTCCCTGTTACCTAAAAGCGATTAAAATCTTGTACAGAACTCAAATAGGATTGCTATATTTAAGTTGTCATATTTTGGTAGCAGTTAGAAGTCATAATTCAGGATTCAGGAATCATAATTTTCAAGGTTTTCAGTTGAAATTAACTATTATAAAAATTGTCACAACCAATGAGCAGATTGCTATAGATACTTCTATTAAAATCGTCTGCAAAACTAGAAAAACTATTAATATATTTTCATATCTCTGCTCAATTTACTACCTAGCAAAAAACTCAATTCGACCAAGAGAAGAAAAAAATTATTTTTAAGCCAATCCTCTTATTTATAACAGTGTCATTTCATTCTATATTTTAGCAATGAATTTATTGATTTTAAGACAGGGAAATATAGGTTTATTCACACTTGAAATAACGTGGCTTCGTCAATACATAAAATCACAGTTTAGAATGAAATAGCCCTGTATTTATAATAATTAATAATTATTAATTATTTAACAGTCGCTTCTCTTTCTAACAACAAAGTTACAGGACCATCATTCTCAATTTCAACTTGCATCATTGCTCCAAAAATACCAGTTTCTACCTTTAAACCACTCAACTTGAATTGCTCTACAAATAGCTGATAAAGTTGTTTAGCAACATCAGGAGATGCAGAATTATCAAAAGATGGGCGACGACCTTTACGACAGTCTCCATAGAGAGTAAATTGACTAACTATTAACAATTCACCATCTATATCTTTGACAGATTTTTCCCAACGGTTATTATCACTATCTGGATCGGGAAATAAACGCATATCTAAACATTTACGCACCATCCAATCTATTTCTGCTTCTGTATCATTTTTGGCAATACCGACAAGCAAATTTAATCCTTTGCCAATTTTACCGACAATTTCTCCATTTACTTTTACCTGAGAAAAATTAACTCTTTGGATAATAACTCGCATTTCAGTTATAGCGCTAGGGAATAGGGAATAGGGAATAGGGAATAGGAAATAGTAAACTGTCAAAGGGTTCTAGGATTTAGAAATTTCCTAATCTTTGCTTCGACTCCTATATCAGCTTTTAGGGTTCAGCACCCAGCTTTCAAATATTTGAAAGCTGAGTGCTGAGTGCTATATTTTTTAGCAATTAATTATTAATTATTAATTATTAATTACTAACACATTCTTCTAATTGCGATCGCAACTTTTCATGGTCTAAATTCTGACCAATCAAAACCAATTGATTTTTCTGATTACCTTTCCACTCATCGTCATTAATACTAAACCGCTTACCACTTAAATGAAATATATGTCTTAAAGAGCTTTCTTGAAACCATAAAATACCCTTAGCTCGGAAGACATTTGCAGGTAATTTATTATCCAAAAAATCTTGGAATTTCTTAAGAGAAAGAGGCTGATCGCTTTGAAAAGAAACAGAAGTAAATCCATCATTTTCTAAGTGGTCAGAATGATGGTGATGATGGTCATGATTATGGTCGTGATGGTGATGATGTTCATGGTCATGTTCATGGTCATGTTCATGTTCATGGTCATGTTTATGAGCTTCTATTTCTTCAAAATACTTATCCGATTCAAATAAACCCACACTCATAATTAACGGTAAAGCTACTTGCGATTGCCTAGATCTAATAATCCTAGCATCTTTTTTAACATCCTTAATTTTCACTTCCAATAAATCTAAATCAGCTTCATTTACCAAGTCAGTTTTATTCAACAAAATAATATCACCATAGACAATTTGACTATATGCTGCTTGACTATTAAATAAATCGAGACTATAGTTAGCAGCATCTACCAAAGTAATAATTGAATCTAGGCGAGTCATATCTCGTAACTCAGTTCCTAAAAAAGTTAAAGCTACTGGCAATGGGTCAGCTAAACCAGTAGTTTCTACTACCATATAATCAAGTTTTTCTGGTCTTTCTAAAACTTGATAAACTGCATTTACCAAATCATCATTAATAGTACAGCAAACACAACCATTACTAAGTTCCACCATTGTGTCATCTGCATCAGTAGAAACAATTAACTCATTATCAATGCCAATTTCTCCAAATTCATTTACCAAAACAGCAGTTTTCACACCCTGTTGATTTTGCAATATATGGTTAAGTAAAGTAGTTTTTCCACTCCCCAGAAAACCCGTAATTATTGTTACTGGTAAACCATGTTTTGGCATATCTATATTTGAGGTATCTAACTGAGTAGTTGTTGATTGCATAGTCTTACTTTAAAATTAGGTTAATCTGGATTGTTGATTGGTATTAATGATAATTAATAATTAATAATTAATAATTAATAATTACCTCTAGTTAAAACTGAGAGGATTGAATCAAGCAGGGAAGTCTTATTTTTTTTCTTGGTCGATTGGATATGGCGTTTAACTAACCCAAAACTTTCCTACGGAATGCTACCGCAAACGTTAACGCTGCGCGACATGAAAAGCCTTCGCGGCTCTACATTCTTCGTGTTTCCTCGCCATCCCACCCTTCGGGAAGCTCCGCTTTTCATGTCGGATCTTAGCCGAAACGACCGCTTTTTATCCTTACAAAGAAGGCTTTTAAAATTCTAGAGATTAATTATCAACTATCCATTATCAATTATCCATTATCCATTATCAATTAATGAATTTCTAGCTAGGCCAGTAGAATTATTATAGTAGTAACTTCAATACTTCCAAATGAAGAAAAAACTAAATTAATCAGTAGGTAAGTAAAATTGTTTGTATCTTTACTACTCAGATATATTTATGGTTTTAGGCAGTGGGAAAGATAGGTCGGAGGATAGGGAAAAAACAAAAATATTCACCATGTCAGTCATACCACATTAATATTAATCACTGAATTTGCTCTATTAGAGACTGAATGTATCAGGAAATATTATAATTAGGAGATAGGGAAGACTTAACTGGGAAGACTTAACTGGGAAGACTTAACTGGGAATAGGGAATAGGGAATAGGGAATAGGTATGGGGGTCTGAAGAAATCAAGACAAGTATTGAAGAGTTAAAATAAAGGGAACATATATACCTTTCCACCTAATCAATCTACCAAATTTCAATCTTTTGAAGTACCTTTTACTTTTAGATTTTAGTCACTCAACAACTCTCTTAAGACTTATTTTACAAACAGTTTCTTAGTCAGTCAGTGTAGATTATTTTCACACTTAATATTTCCTCCCACTTTCCATACTTTTTGAACCAATCAGAAGTAGCAAAGTTTTTTATACTTAATATTACAATTAGAACTTATACCGATTTTATGGATTTTTGCTACAAATATTTGGACTGTTTCTAGTAGTCAATAGTCGTAGGGGCGATTCCCGTTTGCGGAGTATGACCTAGGAAATCACCCCTACTTTTATTATCATTTTTTGCTATAAAACAATCTATTCTAGGAGCTATCATCAATTAGAAGTTACAAGCTTTGTCAGTCAAGGTTTTTAGAGTCAGGAGTCTTTTAAGGACAGAAAATCAAAACTCTTGCCACATAATACTTTCAGATTTAATTGATGACACGCCCTAAAGGGGAGAAGTAATTATTAATTATTCATTATTCATTAATGAACCCCTATTCCCTATTGCCTGACTTCTGCAAGAAGTCTAAAGAATTATTGGCTCAAAGATTGGCCTACTGAGCTGCAAAGATGGTCCAAGTAAATCCAATAATTGATCGACCACCTGCTTCCAAGTAAAATCTTGGACTACCCATTGAGGGCCTGCTTTACGGGCCTTTTCCCTGAATAAAGTTTTTTCAATTATTGTTTGCATTAACTCAATTAAATGCTCTTGTTCTGGTAGGACAAACTGGAGGGTTTCTCCATCTTTGGTATGGTTAGTCTGGAGTTGACTATCAATTGCTAAAGCAAAGTCAGGATTAGTAAAATCATCTGTGGGGCCACCTCTTGTACATATTACTGGTAAACCGCAGGCCGCTGCTTCCAATACTGGCAAATTAAATCCTTCTGCTAAATAAGGAGATACATAAGCATCGGCAACTTGATAAAGTTGGGCAAGCTCCAGAAACGAAAGAGTTTGACCAAAATAAATAATTCTAGACTGTATTTTTTCCATCTCTGCATCAGTAAGTGCAATTTTGCCAGCTTTGACAATAGAATCTTTAGAAGGAAAAATAGCATCCCTACCTTTAAGGATGAGTTTAGTATCTGGATAACGCTCAACAATAGTAGCAAATGCTTTGAGTAAACGCCCCACTCCTTGACTACTGTTGCACATCAACCCCACGTTGAGAAACACAAAACAATTATCAATACCTAATTTTTGGCGCAGAGTATTTCTCTCATCTATTGGTAAAGGATGATAAATATTTGGGTTAACACCCAGAGGCACAACCGCGACCCGACTTTCCTCAGCGCCACTGCGAATAAAACCCTCTTTTGACCAGTGGGAGGGAGTAATAATAATTGTATCTGATCGAGCATGAGCTTCTGCAAAGGAATTTATACCCATTCCTTGAATAATAGATTTAGTGACAATACCCCACTCAGTACAAGCAAAAATTGCCGTTCGGTTAGCTGTTGAAGAATTAAGATTAAACGGAGCATACATCCGTAATGTGGCATCTGCTGATTGTTGTGGGGATGGGTTCGGGATGTTGCGTAATGCTGTTTCTGCATCTTGGGGAAATAAATCTGTGACGGATTGCCAATTTTTACTAATATAAGGCATATCCTGATGGTAAATTTGCAGTTGGGGACGCTTGAGCATTTCTAATAGTTGGAATTGATTGGCGATCGCGTAAGAGTGGGGTAAAAAACGCCAACCTTCAATGATTATATGCAATGGGGTATTAGTCCTAAATATTTGGGTGTATAAATAGTAAGTTAAGATGTGATTTTTTCTATATAGTTTCCTCTCTCAATAAAGGGGAAATCAAATCGTTATTACACTATTAGTAATTTTATGGATATTGTTTTAAATTTTACCTTGAAAGGCTAGGTTTAAATAAATAGCTTGAAATAAAAATGTTAACATAAATAAATAAGACCTCGCTCTTAAGGGGATGCTTTATCAATATCTTTATTAACATAAAACTTGACAAAAGAAAGAAGTTATGTATTTAGGATTCAATGGATATTCTGGGAGGTTCATTAATGGATAATGGATAATTACCTCTCCCTTTTAGGGAGAGGATTGGCTAAAAGGAAAATATTTATTTTTTTCCCCTTTATTGGGAAGGCTTTAAACCTGAATTATTTAATTATTAATTATTTCGGTAAACGTATTTAATTAGAGGCTTTTCTCCCCTCACTTCTTTATCTCTCTATCTCCCCATCAGACAAAGGTTTTAATATTTCCCAATCGGGGATAGCTCTTATACCAATTACCAAAAGTATTGCTATACTTGGGTGGAACTTCAATTATTAAGTAATTAACACATTTCGGAATGACTTTTTCGATAATTATTAGCGAGTTAGTATTAATTATTCTTATGTTTACTTCTCCCCCATTCCTCTACTCCCCTACTTATGAAAATGTAGAGAAGTTTTTTAGAAATGGTATTAATGGCGGGGTTTAAATAATCATTTATCATTTTTTTCTGGGTGCGACTGCTAGACTTAAATAGTGTAGTTTATTGGTTAACTTTCTAATAAGTTATCTCGAACTTACTGTTAATTTAGGTTGGTTATATTCCTAATAAATCTATACCAATTCACTTTCAGGATGTCACAAATAGTTTCAAAGTTTAAATATCAAATAATTGCCTGAAACTGTAGGGAAGTGTCAAAGTTTTTAGCCGCTAAAATCTGCCATTCTGAATTCTCAATTCTCAATTCAGTCTTGGTATGAAAGCTATGCTTTATCAATATCTTTCTTAACATAAAACTTGGGCATTAGTGAGAAGTTATGTGTAAGTCGTTTGAGAGGCTTTTTCATCAGAAAAGTGTATTGAATTAGACGTTTTTTTGAAGATTCTTACGGACCATTCTCCCCATCCTTCCCATCTTCCCCATAAGGTTTTCAGGAGTTCCTTATAAGGGATAGGTATTAAGGGCGGGGTTTAAATAATCATTTATCATTTTTTTCTGGGTGCGACTGCTAGACTTAAATAGTGTAGTTTATTGGTTAACTTTGTAATAAGTTATCTCGAACTTACTGTTAATTTAGGTTGGTTATATTCCTAATAAATCTATACCAATTCACTTTCAGGATGTCACAAATAGTTTCAAAGTTTAAATGTCAAATAATTGCCTGAAACTGTAGGGAAGTGTCAAAGTTTTTAGCCGCTAAAATCTGCCATTCTGAATTCTCAATTCTCAATTCTAAATTCTCAATTCAGTGAAACTATATAGATACATTTGCGATAGGTTATTTAGGATTATTGGAAAAAGTTATCAATTTTAGCTAATGAAGAACTGTAGAGGAGTTTCCATGAATCAGAAAAAAGAATACACAATTATGATTGTGGATGATCAAGAACTGAATCTTCAATTCATGTCGAATTTATTAAAAATATCTGGCTTTAATGTCATCGTAGCAGAGGATGGAGAAATGGCACTTGAAAAGCTGAAAAATGAATTGCCAGATTTAATTTTATTAGATGTACTAATGCCCGGAATTAATGGTTTTGAAATTTGTCGCCGTTTGCAGTCTTCAGAAAAAACTAAAAATATTCCAGTTATTTTTATCACTTCTATTTCTGAATCTCAGAATAAAATCAGAGGTCTAAAATTGGGAGCAGTAGACTATATTATTAAACCTTTTAAGGAAGAAGAACTTTTAGCAAGAATTAGTATACATATACGTTTACAAGAGGAGATTAAAGAACGGACTAAAGCAGAAATTGAATTGCAAAAAGCTAAGGTTGAATTAGAAGAAAAGGTAAAGGAAAGAACTAGGAAACTTTCTCAATATTTAGCAGCTCTACAAGAGATTCAAATTCAACTAATTAAAAGTGAGCAAATGTCTAGTATTGGTGAATTGATTACTGGTATTGCCCATGAACTTAATAATCCGGTTAGTATAGTGGTGGGAAATATTGCTTTAGCTGAAACATATCTCCAAGGAATTATTAATCATATCAAACTATATCAAAAGGAATTTCCTAACCATGGTTCAATAATTGAAAAAGCTGCAGAAAAAATGGATATAGATTTTATGATTGAAGAACTACCTAAAATGTTATCTTCTATCAAATCAGCTAGCGATCGGATTAGGGAAACCAGTGTATCATTGCGGAGTTTTGCTAGGGCGGATAGTATGTCTAAAATTCCTTTTGATATTAATGATGCTATAGAGAATAACCTAAAAATTTTACAGCATAGATTGAAAGCTAATAATCAACGTCCAGAGATTAAAATTGTCAAAAACTATGGAGATTTACCTAAGATTAATTGTTATCCCCATGCCTTAAATCAAGTATTGATGAATTTGTTAGTAAATGCCATTAACTCTTTGGAAGAATTTAATTATAAAAAAAATCGAACTTATCAGGAAATTTTGCAAAATCCTAATCGTATTAACATTACTACTTTAGTTATTGAATCCTATGAAGTAGAAATTATCATAGCTGATAATGGACTAGGAATTTTAGCACATCTAAAAGATAAACTTTCTCAAGCTTTTGAAGGTATCAAACCTACTAATAAAAAAAATAGTCTAGGTTTGTCTATGAATTACTTAATTGTAGTAGATAAGCATAGAGGAAAATTAAAATGTAATTCTCTTCCTAAACAAGGAACGGAGTTTGTCATTAAGTTGCCAATTTAAAGAAAAAAAACAATTATAACAATTTTATATAACTTCATAATTATTTTTAGTATCTATAGCAATCAGGAATCAGATGTGAGAATTGAGGTGTTCCTTTGCTAATTTTTCTTCTCTAAATCTACTATACAAAAATTTTAAAAGGAAAATTAAAATATTCTGAAATTTTCTAATTAAAGATATCTGATCGAGGATAATAATAACTGAATAATTTTTCTATATTATTTGGAATTTGATAAATGAATTTAATAAGTAAGACCATAAATATTTCACAAATAGTTTGATATCTATACCAGTGAAATAATTACTGGAAATTGATGTAATACTAAATAAAAAAAAAGAATGATACATCAATATAGTTGTAGCAGTGAGTGGCCACTTGCCCTGAAAGTGAATACTCTAGTATCAATTAATGAAATTGCTATGAAATTTTACTTTTGATTGTCTTAAGTGCATCTTACATTCTGAGGTTATATCAAATCCGCTTGCTTTGTAGTGCCATAGTAAATCAAAAAAGTTTACTGTTCTACCCAAAGCTAATAGTTAAAACCTGCAAAATATAACGACAATAAAAAATAGATATCTCCAATAATAAAAAATCAAATTAATTATTTTCCCCTACTCCAGTACGGGTAATTCGCGAATCGCCCCTACTCCCTACTACCTCTTTTCTGGAGAGGTCTAATAATTACCGAAAAATTTTGGTTTAAAGTCTCCCCTTGGATAGGGGATAATAAATAAAAATTTTCATGATTAGTCAATCCTATCGGTTTCAAGGAGAGGTAATTATTAATTATTAATTATTCATTATTAATTGTTGAACTAGATGTTTAATAATTACCTAAATAAATTAACACTATTACCTATAAGAAAATGATTACTCATTGCATGATTCCAGTGGTAAAGTCTGCCCGAGACTACCAAGCATATAGGATTAGTCCGAATGATAATAATAGATTAGCAATTATTTTCAGCCCTGCCAATGCCAATGCTTCTTTAACTGTATGTTTAGAAGTTTTTGATGTAGGAGGAAAAACACCTTTACATCAACATCATTTCGCTGTAGAAATGTTTTTTATTCTCAAAGGAGAAGGCGTCGCAATGTGTGATGGAAAATCTATTAATATTTGTGCTGGTGATAGTATTCTTATGCCTCCAACAGGTAATCATATTATAGAAAATACTGGTTCAACTCGTCTTTATGCCTTATGTATTATGGTGCCAAATGAAGATTTTGCAGAACTAATTCGGAGTGGAACACCAGTAGATTTAGATGAAGAAGATATGCAAGTTTTGACTACCTCACATTTTGGCAAATATTGAAGAAGAAGGAAGGGGGAAGAAGGCAGAATTAAACAGCTACTGAAAAACTCAATCTTGGGTTCTCTGACTGCCAAGATGAAAATCAAGTTTTTCGACTATATCTACTTTATTAGTTAGCTTGAAAAAAAAGGAAGACAGAAGTGGAAAGACCGCAGTGGGAGGAATTAAACAATTACTGAAAAATTCCGATTTAGAGTTCTCCGACTGCCAAGATGAAAATCAAATTTTTTGACTATATCTACTTTATTAGTTAGCTTGAAAAAAAAGGAAGACCGACCTGAAAAGACAGCAGTGGGAGGAATTAAACAATTAGGGAAAACTTCCGAAGTGGGAGGAATTAAACAATTACTGAAAATTTCGATTTTTGCTTTTCTTATCTGCCAAGATAAAAATCAAATTTTTCTACTATATCTATTTAATTAGCTAGATTGAGAAAAAAGGAATACAGAAGTGGAAAGACCGCAGTGGGAGGAATTAAACAATTACTGAAAAATTCCGATGTTGGCTTTTCTGACTGCCAAGATAAAAATCAAATTTTTCTACTATATCTACTTAATTAGTTAGCTTGAGAAAAAAGAAAAACCGACGTGGGAAGACCGCAGTGGGAGGAATTAAACAATTACTGAAAACTTCCGATGTTGGCTTTTCTGACTGCCAAGATAAAAATCAAATTTTTCTACTATATCCACTTAATTAGTTAGCTTGAGAAAAAAGGAAAACCGACGCGGGAAGACCGCAGTGGGAGGAATTAAACAATGAGGAAAAACTTCCGATGTTGGCTTTTCTGACTGCCAAGATGAAAATCAAATTTTTCTACTATATCTACTTAATTAGTTAGCTTGAGAAAAAAGGAAAACCGACGCGGGAAGACCGCAGTGGGAGGAATTAAACAATGAGGAAAAACTTCCGATGTTGGCTTTTCTGACTGCCAAGATGAAAATCAAATTTTTCTACTATATCTACTTAATTAGTTAGCTTGAGAAAAAAGGAAAACCGACGTGGAAAGACTGAAGTGGCAAGAATTAAACAATGAGGAAAAACTTCCGATGTTGGCTTTTATGACTGTCAAGATGAAAATCAAATTTTTCGACTATATCTACTTAATTAGTTAGCTTGAAAAAAAGGAAGACAGAAGTGGGAAGACCGCAGTGGGAGGAATTAAACAATTACTGAAAAATTCCGATTTTTGGCTTTTATGACTGTCAAGATGAAAATCAAATTTTTCGACTATATCTACTTAATTAGTTAGCTTGAAAAAAAGGAAGACAGAAGTGGGAAGACCGCAGTGGGAGGAATTAAACAATTACTGAAAAATTCCGATTTTTGGCTTTTCTTATCTGCCAAGATGAAAATCAAATTTTTCGACTATATCTACTTAATTAGCTAGCTTGAGAAAAAAGGAAAACCGACGTGGGAAGACCGAAACAGGAAGAATTAAACAATTACTGAAAAATTCCGATTTTGGCTTTTCTTATCTGTCAAGATGAAAATCAAATTTTTCGACTATATCTACTTAATTAG
>NZ_JAAHHT010000096.1:17813-20621 GCF_010672085.1 Okeania sp. SIO3I5 | reverse complement strand
AAAAAGGAAAACCGACGTGGGAAGACCGAAACAGGAAGAATTAAACAATTACTGAAAAATTCCGATTTTGGCTTTTCTTATCTGTCAAGATGAAAATCAAATTTTTCGACTATATCTACTTAATTAGCTAGCTTGAGAAAAAAGGAAAACCGACGTGGGAAGACCGAAACAGGAAGAATTAAACAATTACTGAAAAATTCCGATTTTGGCTTTTCTTATCTGTCAAGATGAAAATCAAATTTTTCGACTATATCTACTTAATTAGTTAGCTTGAAAAAAAAGGAAGACAGAAGTGGAAAGACCGAAACAGGAAGAATTAAACAATTACTGAAAAATTCCGATTTTTGGCTTTTATGACTGCCAAGATGAAAATCAAATTTTTCGACTATATCTACTTAATTAGTTAGCTTGAAAAAAAAGGAAGACAGAAGTGGAAAGACCGAAACAGGAAGAATTAAACAATTACTGAAAAATTCCGATTTTTGGCTTTTATGACTGCCAAGATGAAAATCAAATTTTTCGACTATATCTACTTAATTAGCTAGCTTGAGAAAAAAGGAAAACCGACGTGGGAAGACCGAAACAGGAAGAATTAAACAATTACTGAAAAATTCCGATTTTGGCTTTTCTTATCTGTCAAGATGAAAATCAAATTTTTCGACTATATCTACTTAATTAGCTAGCTTGAGAAAAAAGGAGATGTAGCAACAATGCGCGAGATTTAGTATTACTTATAAATATTAAAATGAAAATTTTACCCAAAGAAACTACTTCCATGTTGACTAGAGATGGAATACGTTTAGATGCTGATATTTATCGCCCTGATGCAAAAGGTGAATTTCCAGTAATATTAATGCGACAACCATACAGTAGAGCGATCGCCTCAACGGTAGTTTATGCTCATCCAAAATGGTACGCTTCTCATGGTTATATTGTGATTATTCAAGATGTCCGAGGTAGAGGTACATCCGAAGGTAAATTTCAATTATTTACCCATGAAATTGAAGATGGAATTGATACTATTAATTGGGCGGCAAATTTACCAGGTAGCACTGGCGAAATAGGAATGTATGGATTTTCTTATCAAGGCATGACTCAACTATATGCTGCTAGTGCTAAACCTCCAGGTCTAAAAACAATTTGTCCGGCAATGATAGGTTATGATTTATATAAAGATTGGGCATATGAAGGGGGAGCTTTCTGTCTACAAACAAACCTAGGTTGGGCAGTTCAACTAGCAACAGAAACTGCTCGTTTACGGAGAGATGAAAAATCTTATCAAGAGCTTTATCAAGCTTCGAGAAATTTGCCTTTATCTACTACAGTTCCTGCTTTACCCAAAGTGATTAATGAGTATGCAAAAGATTCTTTTTACCATCAGTGGATAGAAAATTCTCAACCTAATGAATATTGGCAAAACCTATCGCCAAATATGGAAAATGTAGACCTACCAATGTTACATATCGGTGGTTGGTTTGATACCTATTTACGAGGTACAATTCATTTATATAAAGAAATGATAGGTCGGAGTAAATTCTTACAAAAATTAATCGTCGGTCCGTGGTCTCATATTCCTTGGGGAAGAAAAGTAGGAGCTATAAATTATGGTTTAGCAGCTTCTAACCCTATAGATGATTTACAAATATTATGGTTCAACCAATTTCTCAAAGGAATAAATACAGGCATATTTGAGCGATCGCCTGTTTCTTTATTTGAGATGGGAAGTAACGAATGGCGTAATTTTGATTCCTGGCCTGGTAATAATTATAAGTTCTATTATTTAGCTAGTACAGGACTTGCTAATATTAGAGAAGATTCGGGAAAACTCACGGAAAGTTGCCAGGATATTTCTGCTGATGATACATTCGTACATGACCCTTGGCGACCTGTTCCTGGATTGGGGGGTCATGCAACATTTCCGGCAGGTTCTTTTGATCGTTCAGAATTAGATTGTCGCACTGATATTTTGACTTATACTTCTGAATTTTTAACTGAAGATTTACACATAGCGGGAGATATTTTTGTCGATGTATATTGTACGGCAGATACGAGTAGTTTTGACCTTTCTGCCGTATTGTCTGAAGTGACACAAAATGGCAATGTTTACAATTTTACTCAAGGTTATATTAAGGTTGTTGATAATGATTTACCAGTGAAAATTTGTTTACAACCAACTTGTATGAAAATTGAGAAAGGTAATGCTATAAGATTGAGTTTAAGTGCTGCTTGTTTTCCTGCTTATTTAATTAATCCAGGGATAGATAAACCACCAGGGGAAGTTCGATTAATTGATGCAAAAATTATTACGATAACTGTTAGTTCAGGGAAAAATTATCCTTCTGTAATTTCTCTATCTAAGGGAGTAGCTATCAGTTATCAGTGATCAGTTATCAGTTATCAGTACCTCATTTTTTATTCAATTAATTTTCCTTACTCAGAGATGATTGAGTATTCAGAAATTTTTCTCAAGAGCAATACGCAAAATCTTCTCATCTTGTGCAGCGCCCCATAAATCCTTGTTTTTCCCCGATCAAATATTTCCATTTATCCCTCCTAGGGTGAAAACCACCAACATTTTCATTCTCTAAAGCTCCCCGAAAAAAATCGGCGCGTCGAAGAATTTTGGGTTCCATCCTCACAATTTTTGTGATATCATAAATACTATAAGGGGTAACTCGCCCATACGCATGACTTTTTATTCAATTAAATTTCCTAGCTCAAAGAGAATCAAATATTCAGGAAATCTTCTTATCTTGTGTAACTTCCCATAAACGCTTGTTTTTTCTCATCAAATTTTTCCATCTATCT
>NZ_JAAHHT010000096.1:0-17713 GCF_010672085.1 Okeania sp. SIO3I5 | reverse complement strand
ATACGCATGACTTTTTATTCAATTAAATTTCCTAGCTCAAAGAGAATCAAATATTCAGGAAATCTTCTTATCTTGTGTAACTTCCCATAAACGCTTGTTTTTTCTCATCAAATTTTTCCATCTATCTATCCCTCCTTAATGGAAAACCACCAACATTTTCATTTTCTAAAGCTCCCGAAAAAAATCGGCGCGTCAAAGAATTTTCGGTTCCATCCTGACAATTTTTGTGATATCATAAAAACTATAAGGGTTCACTCGCCCATACGCATGACTTTTTATTCAATCAAATTTCCTAACTGACAAACAATCGAATATTCAGGAATTTTTACTAGGAGCAATACGCAAAATCTTCTCATCTTGTGCAGCGCCCCATAAATCCTTGTTTTTCCCCGATCAAATATTTCCATTTATCCCTCCTAGGGTGAAAACCACCAACATTTTCATTCTCTAAAGCTTCCCGAAAAAAATCGGCGCGTCAAAGGATTTTCGGTTTTATCCTCAGAATTTTTGTGATATCATAAAAACTAGAAGGGGTTACTTGCCTATACGCATGACTTTTTATTCAATTAAATTTCCTAGCTCAAAGAGAATCAAATATTCAGGAAATCTTCTTATCTTGTGTAACTTCCCATAAACGCTTGTTTTTTCTCATCAAATTTTTCCATCTATCTATCCCTCCTTAATGGAAAACCACCAACATTTTCATTTTCTAAAGCTCCCGAAAAAAATCGGCGCGTCAAAGAATTTTCGGTTCCATCCTGACAATTTTTGTGATATCATAAAAACTATAAGGGTTCACTCGCCCATACGCATGACTTTTTATTCAATCAAATTTCCTAACTGACAAACAATCGAATATTCAGGAATTTTTACTAGGAGCAATACGCAAAATCTTCTCATCTTGTGCAGCGCCCCATAAATCCTTGTTTTTCCCCGATCAAATATTTCCATTTATCCCTCCTAGGGTGAAAACCACCAACATTTTCATTCTCTAAAGCTTCCCGAAAAAAATCGGCGCGTCAAAGGATTTTCGGTTTTATCCTCAGAATTTTTGTGATATCATAAAAACTAGAAGGGGTTACTTGCCTATACGCTTGACTTTTTGTTCAATTAAATTTCCTAGCTCAAAGAGAATCAAATATTCAGGAAATCTTCTTATCTTTTGTAACTTCCCATAAACGCTTGTTTTTTCTCATCAAATTTTTCCATCTATCTATCCCTCCTTAATGGAAAACCACCAACATTTTCATTTTCTAAAGCTCCTGAAAAAAAATCGGCGCGTCAAAGAATTTTCGGTTCCATCCTCACAATTTTTGTGATATCATAAAAACTATAAGGGTTTACTCGCCCATACACATGACTTTTTATTCAATCAAATTTCCTGGCTCAGAGACTTTTCAATATTCAGGAAATCTTTTTTATCATCTGTAGCTCCCCATAAACGCTTGTCTTTCCCTCATCAAATTTTTCCATCCCTCTCTCCTCAATGGAAAATCACCAACATTTTCATTTCCTGAAGCTCCCGAAAAAAATCGGCGCGTCGAAGGATTTTCGGTTCCATCCTCACAATTTTTGTGATATCATAAAAACTATAAGGGTTTACTCGCCCATACACATGACTTTTTATTCAATCAAATTTTCTTACTCAGAGGCTATCAAATACTCAGGAATTTTTCCTAGGAGCAATACCCAAAATCTTCTCATCTTGTGCAGCTTCCCATAAATCTTGTTTTTCCCCGATCAAATCTTTCCATTTATCCCTCCTAGGGTGAAAACCACCAACATTTTCATTTTCTAAAGCTCCTAAAAAATCGGCGCGTCAAATAATTTTTCGGTTCCATCCTCACAATTTTTGTGATATCATAAAAACTATAAGGGGCTGTTCGCCTATACGCCTGACTTTTTATTCAACTAAAAATAATATAGTTTCAATAGCGATCGCGAATTTTGAATGCCTGACCTCCGTGAAACAATATGACCTCTAACCCCTACCCTCACCCATAAGACTTTTTGAGCAAAGCTTAGATAACCTCTCCATCAAACAAACTAACCCAAAACCGCTGGATACCGGTCGTACCAGTACAAAATAGCAACTTACCCAATAACTCTAACCCTAATTGATTTAACTTTTCATCCGAATTGTAGGCCATTACACCAGAACGCCTAGAGTTCATACGACTGCGAAAATGTACTCTAAACTGTTCCAAATAAAAAGATAATTGTAAATGACTTTCTATTGGTAACTGTTTTTGACTTAACTGCTGATAGTCAAACAAAAGTTTCCGAATTGGGACAGTCAAACGTTTGGCCAAGTGACCAGCAATAATTACTAGGGCCTTCGCTTCGTTCAATGTCAAGGGACGGCGTTGACTATTTTGACGTAGAGGATTTGTACTACGCAGTCGCCACAAAGAAACCCGGTTAGGAATAATTTCTTGTAGTTCCAAGTCTTTGACAACCTTCAGCATCACTTCAGCACCTCCAAGTTGCAAAGCTTCAATTGCCAAGAGCATAAAATCTATTTGCGTCTTAGTTCTTCGGGGACACCCACCATCAGGGAGAGGCATATCTGGTAAATTATTCAATATCAATGGTTTAGATGGACTGGGAGAAGTTTTTAATTCCATTACTTTTACAGCAACACTCTATACTTCGTTACACTATTTTGATCAAAATATCAAGAAAGTCAAACAACTATGTTCAAAAAATTTTAAATAAGAACAGCTAATTAGTCTAATTACAAGTTGATTTAGAATAATTTTTATCAAAAGAGATTTATTTCCTGGGTTGAGAAATTTTTTTAATGATTCAATATTAAGAGGTTAGTTTCTAATGATTATATAATAGTAAGGATTCAGTCGTCAGCTATTAGCCATGAGTTATTAAATACATTGTCTTTACAGGAGGAATTAGTATTGAGAGATTAAGTATAGAATTAAAAATATTAATAAAAGCTATTTATATCACCTTAGCAGCTTATTTATTCATTCAAAAGCTGAGAGCTGATTGCTTATAGCTAAATGCCTAAATATAACATGACAATTTAGTATTAAGCAATATTGAGCAATTACAATTAATTTATCAGATTTTGAGAAATTTTGACTTTTTGACTTAAACCATAATGGAACTAAAAAATTTAATCCGCGAAATCCCAGATTTTCCTAAATCGGGAATTTTATTCCGAGATATTACTACCCTTCTGAGCAACCCAGATGGTTTACGTTACACTCTTGACATTTTGACAGAAAAATGCTCAGAATTTGAACCAGATTATATAGTGGGCATGGAATCCCGGGGGTTTATTTTTGGTGTGCCTTTAGCTTATCAATTGAATGTAGGCTTTATACCAGTCCGCAAACCAGGAAAGCTACCCGCAAAAGTTTACTCAGTTACTTATGATTTAGAGTATGGCCAAGATAGTCTAGAGATGCACCAAGATGCAATGCCACCAAATAGTCGAGTTTTAGTAATTGACGATTTGTTGGCGACAGGTGGTACTGCCGGAGCTACAGCTCAATTAATTGAAAAAGCAAGTTGTAATTTAGTAGGGTTTGGTTTTGTGATTGAGTTAAAAGATTTAGGTGGGCGTCAAAATTTGCCAAAAGTGCCAATTATTAGTTTGATTGAATACTAGAAATAATTAATAATTAATAATTAATAATTAATAATTGATAATTAGGGTTTGCTGAAAAAAGGTGTAGGGATTTGTTCTTCAAATCCCATTTTCCTTTGGGTTTGGAGACCAAATTTTTAGAATAAAATGTTACATATTTATTAGGATATAGTTAACTTAATTGGTGGATAGAAAATTGAAGTATAACAAGCTAAAACAATTAATTGCCAGCGATACTTTTGCTTATGTATTGAAGAGATTATTACAAGCAATTTTGACTTTATTTCTAGCTTCTGCTCTTTGTTTTGCTGTAATTCAATTAGCTCCAGGTAGTTATTTAGATACTTTAAGTCAAAATCCCCAAATTTCCCAAGAAACTATTCAACAACTTAAGCAACAATTTGGGTTAGATAAGTCTCCTTTAGAACAATATTTACGTTGGTTAGGCAGAATTATTACCAGTGGAAATTTTGGTAGAAGTTTTGTCTTTCAACAACCAGTGGCAGATTTATTATGGGAGAGAATACCAGCTACTTTAGTTTTATCTATTTCTTCCTTAATAATGACCTGGGCGATCGCTATTCCTTTAGGGATTATTGCTGGAGTTAATCAAAACCGTTTTTTAGACCGTTTTCTCCAATTAATTAGTTACACTGGTCAAGGTTTTCCTAGTTTTATTACTGCTCTATCTTTATTATTTTTAGCTCAAAATCTTTCTCCTTTATTACCTGTTGGAGGAATGCAAAGTATCGACTATGATGAGTTCTCTTTTGTGGGTAAGGTTTTAGATATGGGTTGGCACATGATTTTACCGACAATTGCTTTAAGTATTACCAGTTTTGCTGGTTTACAGAGATTAATGCGGGGGCAATTATTGGATGTTTTGCGACAAAATTATATTCAAACAGCGAGAGCTAAAGGTCTTCCTGAGAATCGAGTTATTTATGTTCATGCCTTGAGAAATGCCATTAATCCTTTAGTAACTTTATTGGGATTTGAATTTGCTTCATTATTAAGTGGTTCGTTTATTGCTGAATATTTCTTTAACTGGCCTGGGTTAGGAACTCTGATTTTAGAAGCAGTAAGAAACCAGGATTTATATTTAGTTATGGCAAGTTTAATGATGGGTGCTTTAATGTTAATTATTGGTAATTTGTTGGCTGATTTACTGTTAAAAGCTGTAGATCCTCGAATTCAATTAGAAAATCTGAAATGAAAGAATTGAAGAAGGAAAAAGGAAAGTAGATAAGTCTATAGATAAATATAGCTTAGTTAGTGATTTACCTACACAGACGCATTTGCTTTTTGTCTAAGTTTCCAATGTCTCTTACAGCGCTTTTCAGATTGATGAACCACATATTCACCAGTAAAACCTAGTAGGGACGTTCCATGGAACGTCCCTACTGTGGTCTACTGAAATGAAAATCGCTGTAAAAACAGTCAGAACTTTCTTAGAAATAGAAGCAGTTTTTGGCAAGTAAAAACTACTTTATTTTTACCGAAAAATTAAGGTTTAAAGTCTCTCCTTTCAAGGAGAAAAAAGCGTTCGTTTGTGGAGCATTCAGTAGGATGGGATAACGAGGAAAGCTCGCTTGAAATTTACCTAAACAATTAAACAATTAAACAATTAAATAATTAGATAATTCAGGTTTAAAGCCTCCCCTTGAAAGGGGAAAAAAATAATTTTTTTCTTTTTAGTCAATCCTCTCCCTTTTAGGGAGAGGTAATTATCCATTATCCATTATCCATGATCCATTATCCATTATTGAAAGCAGTTTTGGAGTTAGTAAGGTAGATAGTTTTATCACTTTAATAAATATGAAATAGAGATTAGTTTTCAACTGTACCTCACTATCCTAAAAAGCGCTGTAATTTTTCATCGAAAAATACTTTTTTACCAAAAAATAAGGTCTAAAGTCTCCCCTTTTAAGAATATGAAAAAGCCGTCGGAATAATTGTTAATTATTCATTGTTGAACTAACCATATCCAATTTCTCCTTGAGAAAATCAATTTCCTTATTTCAATCCCAATGCTTCACTTGGAGGTACTAATAATTAATAACTAATAACTAATAACTGAAATGACTTATCCGAGTTAGCTTGTCAGCTATTTTATGAAGTCTAATGAGTGTACATTAGACCTCTTGTAAAAATTTTAATTAAATCAATTGCCAGATATGAAATCAACAATTTAATCCCTCTATTCCCTCCATACCTATTCCCTATTCCCTGACTTATGGAAAAAGTATATTAAATTGTTAGGGTTGGTGCAGATTCATCTGAATAATTTATGTAATAATTGATTTGATTTTTGGCATTGCTGAAATTAGGTATTAAATTCGGATCGGAGTAAGATTGATAGTAAAGAAAAAAGCTGTGCGTTACTACTGACTACTGACTACTAATGAATAATTTATGTAATAATTGATTTGATTTTTAGCATTGCTGAAATTAGGTATTAAATTCGGATCGGAGTAAGATTAATAGTAAGGAAAAAAGCTGTGCGTTACTACTGACTACTGACTACTAATGAATAATTTATGTAATAATTGATTTGATTTTTAGCATTGCTGAAATTAGGTATTAAATTCGGATCGGAGTAAGATTAATAGTAAGGAAAAAAGCTGTGCGTTACTACTGACTACTGACTACTAATGAATAATTTATGTAATAATTGATTTGATTTTTAGCATTGCTGAAATTAGGTATTAAATTCGTATCGGAGTAAGATTAATAGTAAAGAAAAAAGCTATTTTGACTACTAACTACTGACTACTGTTCTGGCGAATGGCCATTCGCCCCTACGACTACTGACTACTAAAAATCATACAATTATTCAGCAATGCCAATTTAATTTTTTCTTATTGGAAATATCTATTAATTTTTAGATGAATCAAAATAACTTTCTACTTCGTTTCTACAAATTAGCCGTTGTTAACATTCTTTCAAATATTATGGTGCCCTTAGCGGGTTTAATCAGTGTAGGTTTTTTGGGTCATCTAGCAGATATCCGCCATTTAGCAGGAGTTACTCTGGCCACCATTTTATTTAACTATCTTTACCGAGGTTTAGGTTTCTTGCGGATGGGAACAACCGGAGTTACGGCCCAAGCAGTAGGACAAAACGACACAGAAGCAATGCTATTAGTAGGCTTCAGGAATGGCATTACTGCTCTAGCTATAGGTTTACTCATCCTGATTCTACAATATCCAGTGCGAGAACTAGGATTAGCTATTGTAAATGCAACGGCAGACGTCAAAGTCTCTAGTATTGCTTACTATAATGCTCGTATTTGGGGAGCGCCTGCAGTATTAGTCAATTTTGTCCTTATTGGTTGGCTATTAGGAAAGGAAGAAAGTGGTAAAGTATTTTGGATGTCTATGGTAGGCAACCTGACAAATATTTTACTAGACTATTTTCTCATAGTTCGTTTGGGTTGGGATAGTAGAGGGGCAGGTATCTCCGCAGCAGTTAGCCAATACTTGACCTTATTAACAGGATTAATTTTTGTCTGTATTTCTTTACCCTGGCAACAGCTACGAACAATTTTACCACAACTAATAAATTTATCTGGTTACAAAGAAACCTTGACTCTTAATGGCGATATATTTATTAGAACCTTAGCCATCATGTCTACATTTGCTATCTTTACTGGTCTGAGTGCTACAATGGGAACAGTAACTTTGGCTGAAAATGCTTTGATATTTCAAATATTCTATCTCACAGTATTCTTTTTTGAAGGAGTAGGGTTTGCAACGGAAACTCTTAGTGGTAATTTTAAAGGTAAAGAAGCAAACGAACAGTTAGTTCCTCTGGTTAGAATTTCTGTAGGTACAAGTTTAGTAATAGGATTTATATTTGCTTTAAGTTGCGTGTTATTTCCTGAGACTTTGTTTGGTTTATTAACAGACCATCAGGAGATTATACAAGAAATAATACATCATGTTAGTTGGTTGCTGATTATTCTTCTGAGTTCAGCAATTGCTTTTATGTTAGATGGTTATTTTATTGGTTTATCAGAAGGAAAAATTATTAGAAATGTTTCTATCAGTGCAGCTTTAGTAGGATTTTTACCTGTAGCTGTGTTGGCATGGTATTATCACAATAATCATATTTTGTGGTTATCTTTGTCAATATTTATAACTTCAAGAGCTATAATGCTAGGGACTCAATTGCCTAAAACTTTTGATAAGCATTCAACTATATTCAACAATTAATAATGAATAATGAATAATTAATAATGAATAACTAATAATTAATAATTACCAAAATAATTGGGTTTAGAGCAAGGACTTTTAAGGCGAAATGTTTTTGGAGCGGGGCATAAATCCCCGTTATATGCGTCAACTTCTGACTTCTGACTTCTGACTTCGTTAACTCTCCTTGAAAAGAAGAGGATTGACTCGAAGGAAAATTTTGATTTATTATCCTCTTAAAAGGGGAGGCTTTAAACCAAAATTTTTCGGTAAAAGTAATTGAGAAATTGAGAGAGAATTAAAAGTTACTGCTACAGTAAGTTTCTTAACCTTAAGAAGGAATTATTAATTATTTGCTTATAACAAAGTTCCTCTCTAAGAGACTAGCTGACTGTTTACAAATTTTGAATTTTCAAAAATAGTGCTAACAAGTAATGATTTTTCTAGTCTACCTTCTGAAAATTAAATATCAACTAATATCCTTACCGAAAAATAAAGGTTAAAAGCCTCTTTTTTCAACGAGAAAAAAATTCCTTCTAATCAATCTTATTATTAAAAAGAACAGGTAATTATTAATTATTAATTGTTGAAATATTTAGGACTACCTAAAAAAAAGTTATAGCGTTTCTCAAATTGGTAAGATACAGTTTTAGATCCCCCCCTGCCCCCCTTAAGAAGGGGGGATGCTTCAAAGTCCCCCTTTTTAAGGGGGATTTAGGGGGATCGTAAATTTACCTCATTACCGAAAAATCAAGGTTAAAAGCCTCTTTTTTCAACGAGAAAAAAATTCCTTCTAACCAATCTTATTCTTAAAAAGAAGAGCTAATTATTAATTGTTGAAATATTTAGGATTACCTAAAAAAAAGTTATAGCGTTTCTCAAATTGGTAAGATACAGTTTTAGATCCCCCCCTGCCCCCCCTTCTTAAGCTATCCCTTATAAGGAACTCTTGAAACCCTTGTGGGAGGGTGGGGAGGATGGGGAGGGTGGGGAGGAGGGGGAGGAAGAATTCTGTCTACATTCATAAAAAAGTGTGTTTTTCAATACACTTTTCTCCTGAAAAAGCCGATTCAAGACTAAAACATAACTTGTCTATGTTGTCAAGTTTTATGTTAAGAAAAATGTTTATAAAGCATAGCTTTTTAAGGGGGGCAGGGGGGATATAAAACTGTATCTCACCAATTTGAGAAACGCTATACTTGTTTCATCTTCCTGTCAATATATATTGACAGAAAGAGGAATGGGGGAGAAAAGCAAGACAAAACAGGATGCAATTAGTTATTCTTTAAATTTGATCAATAACATGGGGTCATAAATCTGATAATCTATGAGCCAAAATTGCTCAATTTTTGGATTGAAATATATACAATTCACTACCCCTATACCACTAACTACTTTATGTTCATTTCCACGCTCATTGTCGTCTAACAAACTCAATTGTACTACTATGTTCTTTTTTGAGAACTGTATCATCAAATATTAAATAACATAAATGTCTAAGTTACAATTTCTTCTTGAATATTTCAACCTAATTCCTGATGATCAAAGTTTTATATTTTTAAATCACTATTTATTGTATCATGGCTCACATTTTCAGTCTGGATTTGCTCAGTTTGTCATGGTATAATTTGTATGAGAATTAAGTAAATACTGACAATAATCAATATAGTTAAAATTCATATGGTTAGCTCGCTCTTAAGCATAATATTATTATATAAATAATAAGCGGGAGTATTTGCGTTGATTTTATTGACAATTAGTAACATTTACAATGGGTGAAAATCAACTATATTAGCGTGTCTCTATATAAGTTATAATGATTTTTTGATTCAGGCGTTTCGCTGCGCAACATGGAAAGCGTAGCATTCCGTCAGGAAAAGGCGGAGTCTAGCGGCAGCTATATCCCTATACTTTTTTAAGTAATCGCCTAAATCAGTAGACACTATATATAGTGTATTTGCGTAAGTCGTGATCATGCGTATCCTCGGTATGGATGTTGGACGAAGAAGTATTGTGGCGTGTCTGTTGAGCGAGCGCCCACAAAATCCCCGAGAGGCTTTGATCACTCGTGCCAATTTTATCACATTGAAAATAATGCATCAGGAGTAGGGTATATAAATCCTGATAAGTTTGACCGAGATTTCCCGTATAAGCTGCGGTCTGCTCAGTAGCGAGATCGTCTCTAACCGTTCCTTGAAGTAGCGTTGAGGGTGGGCAGTGCCCACCCTCCTTACTACAATGCGTCATTTAATCTAGATGCTGCAATGACATAGATAGGGAATTATTCTCTAGCTTTTACAAAAAGTGATTTTAATTTAGATCCTCCTCCAAAAAAGCTATCTCAGAGTAGCGAAATCAATAGGCATTTAAAGGTCTTGGTCATCACATCAGAAAATTATCAAACAAATTCAGAGCTAAATCAAAGAGCAATAAATCTTTTCCTTCTTGGTTAATCCTCTCCCTAAAAGGGAGACGTAATTATCCATTACAGCGGTTTTCATATGAATAAACCACAATCATATTGACTCCTTACTCATTACTCATTACTCCTTACTCATTACTCATTACTCCTACAACAGTTTTGTGGTCTACTCAACTGAAAAGCACTGTAATGAAAACCCCCTCACCCCCGAAAGTTGGCGGCGGCAGCAGGCCAGTTTTTATTGGCGCGGGCAATATTGCCTGGAATATCGCGTTCCCATCGATCACGAATCCTTAAACTAAAATTGAGATATAGCTTCCCTTCGACAATGCTCCAGGCTTCTGGAACGATAGGGGCTGTGTATCCATTGGCAACCGCAAAAGCACAGAAACCGCCATACTGGGGAGCATATTGTTCTGGGGAAGCTGCAAACAAGTCGCGATTTTTGGCACTGGAAAACCACCAGTTTACACCCATCCAGTTGTGAGTAAATTGTTGATTTCCTTGGACGGGTTGACTTACTTGAAAATACGCAACTGGGTCAGTTCCTCGAATTGCAACTCCGTTTTCCGCAAAAATCGGCTCTGTAACATTGGCGATTTGAGATTCATCAACCTTGTTGGACGATACGGCAGCAGGCGGTACAGAATCGGTGGATAGTTCCACTGATGACTGAGGGGAATCTTTCGCTTGTAGGGAAGCACACCCCATAACCAACCCGAAACTAACTGAAGACAGGACAAAATATCGACGTTTCATCTTAACTTTTTCTCAAAAAGATTTTGGGATTGTAGGATCGACATCTTTAACTTAAGCCAGTCAACTGAGCAAACGGTGAAAAATTCCTGAAATTCTTTTCATAATACGCCTTTCACTACTTGCTACTGTACCGTAGGGACGTTCCAGACAATATCCTTACCTATTCCCTACCCCTATGCACTGTTATACCTTATGCACTGTTATACCTTTTGTAAAACACCGTAATATATCCGTCCAATATTGTCAACTCTGAGCTATCGTAGTAAAAAAGTCCTCAATATAGTGAATATCTCAAACAATTCCCTAGTAGGAAGTTAAGAATAGTAACCTAGAAAGTTATGGCCAACTGAGAGTGACGCGATCGCAAAAATAACTCAACCATTTCCCAGGACCAATATAATTGATTAATTACCACAGGACTTACGCAAAGGCACTATATATAGAGTCTTGGTACATTCTGATAGCGCTAACACACCCTACTAATAGGGTTTATGCGTAAGTCCTATACCAATCAGAGTTATGGATAATTGAAACTATCGCCAGAGCTTGAAAAACTAAGTTTGACATTAGTCAAGTCCCAATTTCAAATTATCATCCTCATCCTGTAAAGCCTTTTTCGTATGATTCTGTATTTGGTTAATTATTTTTTGGTAATAACTAATCATCTCTGTTTGATCAGCAGATGGAGAAAAAATCTGACTGCTATTTTCAGTGGCTTCACAAATGACTTGAATTCTCTTCAAAAGACTCACACATTTTGCTAACTTCTGTTCTTGAACTTTACCATCTTCTACTTTGACAACAACCCAAGAAAAACTCTCCCCTCTCTGTTGCCCTACTAAATGAATTACAGATCAAGATATATTTGTTAGCAAGCTACAAACTAAAGCTCCAAGCTGAATAATTTCATTTTCAAATTGAACATTAGCAACAGTCTCTACCAAAAGAAACATTTTATTACCTATCTTGTATTAAGATCCTGATTTTAATTTCTGGTATAAACACAACAAAAAGCCAGACAACTACAGCAAAATTATCTCCTAGGGATCAACAGTTTTTGACAATACTTGCATCAATATAATCAAAATTTAAACTAAAAATCTTGTTAGAACTAATAATATTTAAAGACTCAACATCTTCAATTAAAAAACTACTCCCCACAGAAAACAACAAAAATCCTAAAGGTCTCAAGCTTTTTTTTCTAGGTTCAAAAATCAAAAATATCCCAGCAATTAATAACAAACTGACTTTCAATAAAGTTGAAAATCCTATAATTTTATCAAACATCATTAGCTTGAGTTAATCCTAGGGTTATACCAACTCCTGACAAAAATTTCCCTAGTTTAGTTGTGGCGATTTTATAGTGCTACCCATTAAGGCATTTGACATTTATACATCTTGAAACCCTTTGACAGTTTACTATTTCCTATTCCCTATTCCCTATTCCCTATTCCCTATTCACGCAACGCGTAGCGCTATACTGACAAACTTACCAGCAAATCCTGTAGCTCCCTTAGCAGCAGATCCTAAACTCGCTTTAGCGCCACCCACAACTGAGATAATTACACCACCAACTACAGCAGACACTCCCGCTGCTTTACCTACAAATGGTGCATCTGTCATCCAATTTCTAAAATTTCTAAAAAAATTCCAGTTACCTTTAGACAAATTTTTTCCAAGTGCTTTAGCGCCACCGACGATATTAGCAGGCGTTATTGTTTTCAGATAATTTATTTGTTCCCCTATCCAAGATACTACTCCTGCAGCTTTTTTCTTAAGCCATTTTATAGCGCCTTTTCCTTCTCGTTCAAATGTACTCCATAATTTATTGGCATCAACACCAGTGGTTATAATTGCTGTTTGTGACATTATTTCTTACCGAAACAATTAAACAATTAAATAATTAGATAATTCAGGTTTAAAGCCTCCCCTTGAAAGGGGAAAAAGCGGTCGAGGGATGGCGTTAGCGGAGCGGCTCTGCAAGAGCGGGTCTCCTCGCCATATCCAATCGACCAAGAGAAATAAATTTTTTCCTTCTTGGTCAATCCTCTCCCTTTTAGGGAGAGGTAATTATCCATTATCCATTATCCATTATTGAACTTCTACATTAATTTTCTTATTGAGCTGTGTTGTCTTGGGTTTGATGGTTCGTGCTTAGGTAGTCCTGCTGAGGAATGGTGAAGATACATAAGTTTTGTAATTTCTTCCCACACTTCCCACACCTCCCACACTTCCCACACCTCCCACACCTCCCACACTCTCTCAACCATTCCTCAGCACCACCACCCGTGCTTATTGGTGTAATAGCATTATTCATAGGGTTTGAGTCTACATTTTTTAAATTGAATGTTGAACGCTAAATCCTGAAGGTTTATTAATTTTATATTCTATCTTTTTGACCCAAAGCTAAACATTAATTTTGCTGTTTTTACTGCTAGATATTTTTCAGGAAAGTTTCTGATAATATATCTGTTAATATTGTTAACATAAAAACTGAATGGATATTTAGATTTTTTCAATTTTTGCTGTTTTTTAAAGTTTTTATTAAGGGTAAATCAAGGTTTTTTCTAACTTGTATATAATAACTTTAGTTGACTTTTTATTGATGGTTCTCCGACTAATTTATCGAAGCCGGAGGGATGAAAACTATTTAAATATTAGTGCTGACTTAACCTATTTGCTCTAAAAAGGTATTCCATCAGGGTCGGGTTCCTCATAAGGTTGCTCTTGAGGAATTTCTTCAGCTTCATCATATCCCAGTTGGTTGAAATAATCTGAAAATTTCTTTTTAAACATCTTTGACGTTTCTAGTTCCATTCGTTGATAATTATCATAATAATTCCAGTTGCCATGAGATACACAAATTGCTGCACCAAAGAAGACTTCTTGATATATACACCCATCTTCAAGACTCTTTACTAACATGATTCCGTGTCAGTTAAAGTTAGACCTTTTCATTGTCATATTAATTTCTCCTGGAGGCAATCATTGTATGGAAATAATTGAACAAATAGAAGTTCCAGATCGTTCCCAAACGGACAATAGATTCGACCCTTTTAGCGCTTGCAATCTTACCTGTTTGGGGATGGCTCTGGAGTTAATCCTGAACCAGTTCAACGTGTTACTAGAGATAGAGTCGGTCGTCACTTGAGTGATGCCTTCATTGATTTAGAAAAAGTTGGTAAATGCTTTGTTCTCAAAATGGGGAAAACTATACTAGGTGCTTACAAGCCTAGCTACAGTTGCTTGCATGATAGCAAGTAGTTGTCAATTCTTGCTTAACCAACTGATTAAGCTAATTTCAAATAACTGTTAACAGTAAGTTCTAGCGCTTACTGTTGACTTTCAACATTACTTCAAATCACATGAGTGAAACTAAATTTGAATCTTCAATCAAAGAGAATGCGTCCGACATCAGAACATATATGTCACTGTCAGGACGTTACTCCTACGCAGCTCGGTCTCTGCTGCGTCGCGAAATTAAAGAGGCTATTCAGATACTTGAGTATCTGAGTACAAATCGGTACAGCACTTTTCAGGAGATATCTGATACTCTTGGCATCAAAGAGAGAAGGTGTCGTCTGATTTGTAATGCCTTGTCATTAGAGTTTCATTTTCTGTCTGACACTTATGGACTGATTTTGTCAGAGTCATTGACCGCCTGATGAGGCGCTAACGGGCAAGCGTAGAAACTGCTATCAGTAATTGATAGCAGTCGCGGGTACGCCCGTAATATCCTAGGAAGTATTGGCTTTGAAAGTAATGTGAGTCTTCGGGCTTTTTAGTTATTATGAGCCAGCTTCCTGGGTTTTTGATTCCAGAGTTTTGAGAGTAATTTGAGTTCTCACACGAGAGCTTTCAGGCGAATTGTGAATTCTGGAATTTTTTATTTAAAAAAAATAAAATCGCCATGGCAAACAGAATAATTGGTGGGGATGTTTGTAAGAATTCCCTGGTTGGTTGGGAGCTATCAGAGCTACCCTTGGATCTTCGTGCGCATTTTAAAAGTAATAAACGGGTGAAGCGTTCCGATCCCTTGACTTTCTATTTGAATGCTGCCAGTGTAAAAGATTTTGTTGAGTTTATTGAAGATGCTGATTGTCTTGCCTTGGAGCCGAGGGGGAGAAATTATTCTGAGCTTTGGGCTACTATTGCTGAGTCTCATGGGGTGTCGGTAAGATGGGTAGGTCATCCAGAGGTTAAGTATCTCAGGAAGTCTGAACGCCTCCCTGATAAAAATGACCAGGCCGATGCATTAGCTCTGGCAAATTACCCTTTGAGAAATTGGGAAAAGGAGACTGCTTTTCTTCGGTTTAAGTCTGGTGCTATTGCTGAAATTAATGAAATTTATCTTGATCTTAAAGGACTTAAGGCTAATAATACTGCTACTACTAATCGGGTGAGGGCTAAACTCGCTATTTCCTAAGCCTGAAGCTGCTTTTTGGGAATCCCCTCCCGGCATTGATGGTTGATCACCATTATTTGCAAGGATAGCACAAAGGGAACGTTACACAGATAGAGGTAAGAAAAAGTACGATCGCCTCTTTGAAAATTCCGTTGGTCTGAAATATGGAAAAATTATTACGCCTCATACCCGTTATTTGGCGTCGCAAATCTGTGACAATCATATTCAGGAGGCATTGTTAAGAGGGAATTTGTCAAGTTTGGTTTACGATCGCCTGGAGTATCAAAAGTTCAATCAAGTTTTTGATTTGTTTGGTTTTGGGTTGATGGTCAGAGCTATGCTGCTCGTTCGATGCTATCCTTTGTCTCGATTTGAATCAGAAGGTGCTTTTAAACGTCGGCGCCGGTTTTGGTCAAGAGGAAAGGTCAAGTGGTCAAGTTGAAAGTTTTAGCAGTAGTGGTTCTTAAGCAGCCAAAACAGAACTTTATAACTGGAGTCGCATAACTGTGGCCAAGAAAAGATTAATTTCACGAGTTGGCCTCGAAGTACAGGCCAAGTTTGAGGAATATCAGGCCAAGTTAAATAGTCAGTCAAAAGGCCAAGAAAAAGAACAAACTGGAAAGTTTACTAACTTAGTCCATTCTCGGACTGTGGCCTTTGCTTTGAGAAGATTATTTCCTTTGTTAAAATCTAGTTGTGTTGATTAATTTTGTAATTTTTTTTAGTAAAGTAATAATCCCAGAAATTTTTCGTCCTCAAATAAACCATAATACTCTGTTTCCCAATCCGAAACTTTTGGATGTTACATTGCGGGATGGAAGCTTTGCCGTCAACTTTCAATGGGATGAGTCTTCAATTAGGCGTATTTTTCGTGCTCTAGTTCAGGCAGGTTTTTCTTTTATAGAACTTGGTTATTATGGAGGGTTGACAAACAGTTTTTGATTTGCTTATATATACTCATATAAGTTTAAGTTCACAAAAACTATATGAGTTATGTGACCCTTAGAAAAGCAGTAGAAATACTTGGCTTACATCCAAATACCGACAGGGAAATAGGTCGATGAGGGCAAAATCAAAATCATCAAAAACGAAGCAGGGCCAATATTGTCTGACACAAAGTCCTACATCATGGGTGCAGCTAGAGCTTCCACTGTTTGCTACTGCCGAGTCTCATCAGCAAAACAAAGAGACGACCTCAATAGACTTGTTGAGTTCATGCCAAACCAGTACCCAGGAGCTGAAGTCATCAAAGACATCGGTAGCGGACTTAACTTTAAAAGAAAAGGTCTTAGAGCCATATTGGACAGAATCTTGCAAGGAGATCAGCTCCAAATTATTGTTGCCTGTAGGGACAGACTCACGAGATTTGGATTTGAACTTATATAGTATTTGGTCGAACAAAACGGTCGAGAAATCGTGGTTCAAGGGCAAACTGTACACAACCCAGAATCAGAAATGGTCGCCGATATTCTCTCAATCATCCATGTGTTCTCCTGTAGAGTCCACGGACTTAGAAAGTGCTTTTCAAAAATCAAAGAAGATTCGGATTTACCTCAACCGCGAACAAAGACAACTACTTAGACAATGGATAGGTGTTGCTAGATTTACTTATAACCGCACTGTTGAATATCTTCAGCAACCTGATACCAAAGCTAACTGGAAAGCAATTAAAGGAGAGATTTTAAGGAATCTTCCAGAATGGGCTAAACCTGTTCCTTATCAGATTAAATCTATTGCTGTTCGTGATGCTTGTAATTCAGTCAAAGAAGCAAAAATTAAATATTCTCAGACGGGCGTATTTCAACAAGTCAAGTTTAAATCTAGAAAGAATCCAATACAATCAAGCTATATTCCTAAATCAGCAGTTTCCGCCAAGGGTGTTTATTACACCAAGTTAGGAGAAATTAAATTTTCTGAATTACTACCAGAAGATTTTGGAGATTGTAGGCTAGTTGTGGAGCGAGGACAATGTTATCTTTGTTTGCCAGTGAAGATAACAAAATATCCAGTTGAAAATCAAAACCGGATTGTGGCTTTAGATCCTGGCGTCAGAAACTTTTTAACCTTATTCTCTGAAAATAGTTTTGGTTGGATAGGTTCTGGTGATATCGGAAGAATCCAGCGACTCTGTTATCATTTGGATGATTTGATTTCCAGGCTAACCAAAGCTAAATCTAAAACCAAACAACGCATGAAAAAAGCAGCTAATCGACTAAGGTTAAAAATTAGAAACCTAGTAGATGAATTGCACCACAAAACAGCTTTATTTTTAGTTAAAAACTTTGATGTAATTTTGCTTCCTACTTTTGAAGTATCTC
>NZ_JAAHHT010000095.1:5733-32506 GCF_010672085.1 Okeania sp. SIO3I5 | reverse complement strand
CCTCCAAACCCAAGGGAAAAAACCAACCCTCCCCTACTACGGAATATCCTACTACCATGATGTTTGAAATTTAGCTCGTAGGGGTTTGGTCTCCAAACCCTCCAAACCCAAGGGAAAAAACCAACCCCCCCACTACGGAATATCCTACTACCATGATGTTTGAAATTTAGCTCGTAGGGGTTTGGTCTCCAAACCCTCCAAACCCAAGGGAAAATAGAACATAGGTTGTCAGATTTTATCGTAGGAGTTTGGTCTCCAAACCCTCCAAACCCAAGAGAAAAAACCAACCCGCTTCTACTACGGAATATCCTACTACCATGATGTTTGAAATTTAGCTCGTAGGGGTTTGGTCTCCAAACCCTCCAAACCCAAGGGAAAAAACCAACCCTCCCCTACTACGGAATATCCTACTACCATGATGTTTGAAATTTAGATCGTAGGGGTTTGGTCTCCAAACCCTCCAAACCCAAGGGAAAAAACCAACCCTCCCCTACTACGGAATATTCCCAGCCAAAAAAAATGGGGTTTGGAGACCAAACCCCTAACAATGCTCAATAATAGTTAATTAACTTCCCACACCTCCCACACCTCCCACACTTCCCACACCTCCCACACTCCCCACACCTCCCACACTCCCCACACCTCCCACACTTCCCACACCTCCCACACCTCCCACACTCCCCACACCTCCCACACCTCCCACACTCATTTCCTAAACAAAACCATCCGTACTAGCAGGAAGTGCCCAGAAACCAACAAACTCGTCTCGATAGTTGAGGGTATCAAGCACTAGCTGCCTATTATTTGGATCGGAAGTATAAAAATGAGTAATATTCAAAGGATCTGCTTGTTCCGCATCCAAGTTGGCCAGTCGGTAAACAGGTATGGCATTGACTGGTGTATTTGCTGGTCTTGTATTTGTTGTACCTACTGGTTTATAAGCATTAAATGCCACCCCTGTATTTATGAATTGTGGGAGGGAATCTTCTATTCCAAGCTCAAATGACAAAAAATCACTGCCTGTCGCGGTATTAAGGTAGCGAAAGACTGGATCGCCCTCATTGACTGGAACATCAAATTCGTTACCTTCGCTCCGAAAAAGGGTAGGTTCACCTGTTAAATCATCTATTTCAGCTTGATTTGCTGTAAAGATGTGTGATTCTGATGTAAAGTCCCAGAAACGCAATACATCTTGAGAACTACCCCCAGGATTACCTCCTCCAGGATTACCTCCTCCAGGATTACCATTAATTTGCTGGACAGCTAACGTATACTCTGTAGATGCTGTTCCTCCATCAGGAATGTCCACACTGGTATCAGCAGGTGTTACTCTGGCCAAATAATTTCCTGTAGCAAGATTTTGAGTTATTAATCCGTTATTTATTACTTCCGCTTGTGCTGAGTCAATTAGATTTAAAGCTTCATCATATAGCTCTAATTGAGCATTGTCTTGGATAGCGTCTAGTGTAACTCTAACTTGACTATTACTTGATACTTGAAAGTTAAACCAATCATCTGGATCGCTACTACCAACAAAACCATTAATTGATGGATTATTAAAAGCATTTCCAATAGAAACCGCAGTATTAGAAAAGTCGTTACTACTATCTTCTGAACTAACTTCTAACAAATAAAGTCCTGTAGTTCCATTAACGCTTGTAACTTCAGTTGTATAGTTGATATTTGATACTATCGGATTGTAAACAATTTGTTCAGCTTCTCCTATGCCACGAAAATCACTAGAAAGTGGTAAACCTGGTGCATTTCCATCCAATATTAATTCAGCATCTAAATTAATACTTCCACCTTGACTAGAACTAATAGGAAATACTGTCACTCTTAAAGGTTGATTAGATTCAATTTCTGATGATGGTATTACTATTTGTTCTGTTCCACCGCTGACAAAGATATTTCCAAGTTGTCTAAAACCACTCATTGTTTTTACTTCTTTAATATACTGTTCTTCTTTAATATTAGAACTGCTATATTAAATTTATAACTAACTTAACTGAGTTAACTAATTTCACTAATTTCACTAACTTCAATAACTGTTTAAAACTACTATAAAAGCTATTTGCTACCTTTGCCCGCGTAAAAAATTTTGAGTTACGAGTCGGGAATGGAACAGAGGCAATACAGGGAAAAGATTGAAAAATACTCTCTTACTCCCCTACTTCTAAGATTAAAATCAGATTTTTTTCATCATTAAATAGCAGTCAGCAGTCAGAGGTCAGCATTAGGACTTTTTTACGCCCTCGTCGGAGATTTCAACCTCGACTCATCCATCCCTCCTAGGGTGGAAAACCACGAACATTTTCATTCTATGAAGCACCCAAAAAAATCGCCGCGTCAAAGAATTTTCGGTTGCATCCTCGCAATTTTTGTGATATTCTAAAGCTTAGATGGGGTAATTCGCCCATGTGCATGATTTTTTATTCAACCAAATTTTCTGACTGAGATAGAATCTAAGTACCCAGGAATTTTGGCCAGGAGCAATGCTAGAAATTGGTGGTGGTGCATAGTAATAGTAGAGAGAGTGTGGGAAGTGTGGGAGGTGTGGGAGGTGTGGGAGGTGTGGGGAGTGTGGGAGGTGTGGGAAGAAATTAAAAAATATATATTTTCACCATTACAATGCAGGACTACCTAGAAATTTTCTCATTTTGTCAGAGCTACCTATAAATACTTGTTTTTCCATCATCAAATCTTTCCATCCATTCTTCCTAAGTAGAAAACTACCAACATTGTCATTCTCTGAAGCACCAAAAAAAAATCGCCGCGTCAAAGAATTTTCGGTTGCATCCTCGCAATTTTTGTGATATTCTAAAGCTTAAATGGGGTAATTTGCCCATGCGCATGATTTTTTATTCAACCAAATTTTCTGACTGAGATAGAATCTAACTACCCAGGAATTTTGGCCAGGAGCAATGCTAGAAATTTTCTCATTTTGTCAGAGCTACCTATAAATACTTGTTTTTCCATCATCAAATCTTTCCATCCATTCTTCCTAAGTAGAAAACTATCAACATTGTCATTCTCTGAAGCACCAAAAAAAAATCGCCGCGTCAAAAGATTCTCGGTTGCATTCTTGCAATTTTTGTGATACTCTAAAGGTTAGATGGGGTAATTCGCCCATGTGCATGATTTTTTATTCAACCAAATTTTCTGACTGAGATAGAATCTAAGTATCCAGGAATTTTGGCCAGGAGCAATGCTAGAAATTTTCTCATTTTGTCAGAGCTACCTATAAATACTTGTTTTTCCATCATCAAATCTTTCCATCCATTCTTCCTAAGTAGAAAACTATCAACATTGTCATTCTCTGAAGCACCAAAAAAAAATCGCCGCGTTAAAAAATTCTCGGTTGCATCCTTGCAATTTTTGTGATACTCTAAAGCTTAAATGGGGCAATTTGCCTATATACATGACTTTTTGTTCAACTAAAGAAAGTTAATTATTACATTAACTTGAGCTGAAAATGAGCTGAAAATCTTTAAAATTCTCGCTTCTGACTGATAACTGATAACTGATAACTGATAACTGAAAAGACTTCTAATTCCTATATTTCTCACACAAATAATCTGACATTATTTCCCCTACAAATTTATGACCTTCTACATTCCAATGACCTCCACAGGGAAGTGCATTATCAAAACCATGCAAACATTTACCTGTTTTTTTAGCCTCATTCCAAATAGGTCCTGCTAAATTATAGACTGGTATATTTTCCTCCTTCCCAAAATTTTTTAGTCTAATATCTGGGTAGAATAAATTTGACACATTCAAAGATTTTTTCAAACTATTACGCTCTTGAATATCAGGCAGAACTTGAGAAGAATGACTAACTGTTATGAGCATAAAATCTGCATTTTTTTCATATACTTCATCCCGCATTAACTTAATCAAACCCTCAGTTACTTCCCAAGCTTCTTCCCAATCAGAATTAGGTAATGGTTCTTTGTAAAAATCTATATTAATTGCATTGTAATCCTGATTATACTGACGGCGTTTAGCATCAACATCTACCTTTCTAATTAACTGGATAATTCGGGAATTTTTTATTAACCCATAAGGCAAAAAATCTACCAAAGAAAAAGCATAACGATTTCTCTGCCAAAACTTCAAATTACGGAATGACATATCTGCCACAAGTTGCCCATCTTTGTAAACAAAATAAGGGCGTAAATGGTCGTGTTCTAAATTACGAAAATTGTTACTAAGATCGTTACCTGGATACAAAGCTAATATCACTAAATCTGGTTGATAATCCCAAACATGATGTCTTAAAGTCATTAATTCTTGCGCTGTTCCATAACCATTTACCCCAAAATTCATTACTTCTACTTTTCGGTTTTTTAACGCAGGACATTGTTGTAAATTTTCCTCCATTATTGCACCATAAGTATCTTCTAATTTTACATTAAGTGCTTCTGTAAAAGAATCTCCTAATAAAGCAATTCTTAATCCATTTTCTGGTTTATTTTTACTCCGTTCATAATCGCGAAATCCGGCACTATTCATTTTTATTTCAGAAGGAATACCCTCCTCCTGCCAAAATGCTTTACCATTAGGTTTTCCTGCCCAACCTCTGTACATATCTTTAAAAGTATGGAGAGGATTTTTATCTGCACCAATATGGGGTGCTGGATGTTCAATTCCTGCTATTCTTAATCCTATTTCACTTACTGTCAGAGTAAATATTAATGTACCTAATGTTAATCCTAAATTGATGGCTAAATTCTTGAGTTTTTTCATTAAATTGGAGATTTATTAGTTAATAAAAAGTCTTTTGGTAAGGGTAGAATTCAGGAGTCAGGAGTCAGGAGTTAGGAGTTAGGAGTTAGGAGTTAGGAAAATTATACAGAAGGGAGGAGGAAGAATTGTTCTTTGGTTTTTCTGCCCTTATCTGCCCAAAATACTAACCCCAAAATACTAACTTTTTATACCATTTCTCATGCATTAATGCTACCCTTGGAAGGTGGTAAAAATAACTGGAAAAATCATAGAGGTTAGTTAACAATAAAATTATGTCAATAAATAGTATTTAGAAATATAAAATCCAAGTATAGCAAAGTTTTTGAGAATTGGTATTAGACCAAAAAGTTAGCATTTTTTTCTACCTAAAAAGGCTAAAGTTTTTATACGTCAATGCTTTGAGAGTTAATTAGTTCTTTACTACTCCCCTACTCCTCCTCTCCCCACCTTCCCCACACTCCCTACTCCCCTACTCCCGTATCTAGCAGTCGAAGCAAAGGTTGAGACATTTATAAATCCTTAAACCCAGACAGAGATAACTTTTGAATTTTGAATTTTGAATTTTGAATTTTGTATAGCAGTCGAAGCAAAGGTTGAGACATTTATAAATCCTTAAACCCAGACTAGAGATAACTTTTGAATTTTGAATTTTGAATTTTGAATTTTGTATAGCAGTCGAAGCAAAGGTTGAGACATTTATAAATCCTTAAACCCAGACTAGAGATAACTTTTGAATTTTGAATTTTGAATTTTGAATTTTGCGTAGCGCTATAACCCTTCACATAATTTTTTAGCAATAATTTCTCCTGCTAATTTATGCCCTGTAGAATTCCAATGGCCTGTACACATTGCCGTATTTTTAAACCCATGAAAACAAACAGGATTTTCCCGAACATAATCATCAAAAGGTTCAACTAAATCAATGACAGAAAAATCATAAATTTCCCCTAAATTTTTCAGTCTTTTTGTCGGATATAACCAATCTTGAATATCCATAATTTTCATATATTCTTCTCGCCATTTTTGATTTGGATGAACTTGCATAGAAGTCATCACTGTAGCTACTTTAAATTCCGCTCCTTTTTCCTGCACTTCTTTTGCCATAATTCCGATTAATTCATCAGTAATTTTCCAAGCTTCTTGCCAAGCATAATTTGGCGGTTCCCTAAAATTATTTGCTTGTAATTTCTCAAAGTATCTTGCAGCATTTCTCTTCCTTTGATCTGCCTCTACTTTTTTGATAATTTGTAAAATTCTAATATTATTTACTAGCCAAACTGGTAATTTATCGACTGTAGTAATCATGTAGCGGTTTGCTTGACTAATAGTTAACTTTCTAAAAGATAAATCTAATTCCAACTTCCCATTTTTATAGACAAAAAAAGGTCGATAATGATTATTTTCTAACTTGCGAGAATTATCCGTAACATCATTGCCGATAAAAAAAGCTAAAAGCACAATATCCGGCTGAAAATCCCAGACTTTTTCCCGCAAAGTTAATAACTGTTGGGCAGTTCCATAACCATCTACCCCAAAATTAATTACCTCTACTTTTTGGGTTTTTAAACCTTTACATTTTCCCAATTCTTTCTGCATAACTGCCACAAAAGTTTTCTGATAAGAAACCTGCACTGCCGAAGTAAAAGAATCTCCAAGTACAGCAATTCTTAAAGTATTTTCTGGTTTTGCTTTAGTAATTTCCGGTCCTCTAAGACCATGACTATTAAACTCTAAATAAGCCTTCCCTTCACTCGTCCACCAACCAGAAACATTTCCTTGATAAGACCACCCTCTAACTGGATGAGGAATAGTATGAAATGTAGGATAAAACTCCGCGTGGGTACTTTCCGGCATTTTTTTTAATCCTTTCAAACCAGCAATTCTTACTCCTACTTCAGCGAGCGCTACTCCTAGGAATAAACTGGCACAAATCATAGCGATATTTACTGCCAAAGCTTTTAACTTTATCATTCCCTCAACTATATTTTTTTGTATTTTAATGATGTCGGTTTGCTTAATAAACTCAACCAAACTTCAAAATTTTTCGGTAGTCCTGCATAGTGATTTTAGATGAAAATCAACTCAGATAAAACTCTGCGTGGGTACTTTCCGGCATTTTTTTTAATCCTTTCAAACCAGCAATTCTTACTCCTACTTCAGCGATGGCTACTCCTAGGAATAAACTGGCAAAAATCATAGTTAAATTTACTGCAAAAACTTTTAATTTTTTCATTCTTTAAACTAGATTTTTTGGTATTTTAATAATGTCAGTTTGCTTAATAAACTCAACCAAACTTCAAAATTTTTCGGTAGTCCTGCATAGTGATTTTAGATGAAAATCAACTCAGATAAAACTCTGCATAGGTACTTTCCAGCATTTTTTTTAATCCTTTCAAACCAGCAATTCTTACTCCTACTTCAGCGATGGCTATTCCTAGGAATAAACTGGCAAAAATCATAGTTAAATTTACTGCAAAAACTTTTAAATTTTTCATTTTTTAAACTAGATTTTTTGGTATTTTAATGATGTCAGTTTGCTTAATAAACTCAACCAAACTTCAAAATTTTTCGGTAGTCCTGCATAGTGATTTTAGATGAGAATTAACTAGGATAAAATTCTGCGTGGGTAGTTTCCGGCATTTTTTTTAATTCCTCCAAACCAGCAATTCTTACTCCTACTTCAGCGATCGCTACTCCTAGGAATAAAGAGGTAATTATCCATTATTCATTATCCATTATTCATTAATGAGCTATTGACTAATAGCTAATACATCAACAATAAAAAATTAATCTTTGCCAGAAAACTTCTAAAATGCTACTAAAATATAGTGTAAATAATCCATCATTTACAAAATACTCAAAAATTGACCAATTAATACTATTTCTCAAAAACTTTTCTACATTTTCTTGAGTAGGGGAGTGGGGGAGAAGTAAAAAAGTAAATAATTAACAAGCTAATGATTAATAATTATCAAAAAAGTTATTCAGTCCGTATTAATTACTTAATAATCGAAGTTTTACTTTTTACTTAAGTAAAGCATTAATCCCTAGTAATCAGTATAATACTTTTAACTTTTAACTTTTGATTTGCGGGTAGCGGCACTAGAAGTCAAGGAAGAGAAGTGCAGTAAGATTAAACAAAAAAAACATCTTTCTTCTTCCTCCCTTCTGCCAAAATAGTCAGATTAAAACAAAGTATAAATGAACGGAGCAATTACAGAAGACTGACTCAGAATAATCAAAGCTCCTAACAAAACCAAAGTAATAATCAAAGGCAATAACCAATATTTTTTCCGCTCTCCCATAAAACCCCAAAGGTCTTTGAGAAAATCTAATATTCCTTCAAACATTTAAAAAGGCCGCTCCATACTTTCTCTTGTTTTTAATTGACTCATCACCCGATAAGTTGACGCTTCAGTATTAAATTGTCGCTCCATTGGGTCTTTTTTAAACATTCGCATAATCAAACCCATTGGCATAACTACAAGATAAAATACTAATCCCATCCATAGGGGAGTCATTATTGTACTCAGGAAAATTCCCACCCGCATCCAAAACTTATAAACAGGTTCCAAAGTCGGGGGTGAAACAACTGCCAATACCAATAGAGGAGTAGCAATTACCCAAGGCCATGCAGGCGGTGGCCAATGTTTGTGCAGCAACGGTAGTAATAGACCAAATAAACCGCCAAAAACACCCCCTACTATTAGACCAAACTCCCTGAGACCCTTTTTATCAATTTTTGGTATCTCGCGATCGCTCATTATTTATCCGTCATTAATATTTTGTTAACTTTAAATTATTATCACACAATTTATTAAAAGTCAATATATTTCTCCAGAAAAGAGGGAACAGGGAACACTTAACTGGAAGGAGGAATAATATCATGTCCGGTTAAATAGTTATAAATAAGGAAGGAGGAGTCAGGAGGGAAGAGAAGAGAGTTTGAATGTATAAGGAGGAGAAAGTTTTTTGATCACGTTTCGAGCCGGACATGATAGAATTGATAATTTATTGATAAGAATTGATTTCCTGTTTGAATTTTTGGAGATGTCTAATGGCTTCTATATTAATGACCGAAAAATTTTGGTTTCAAGTCTCCTGGTTTCCTGCAGAATGCTGCGCAAACAGCAGGAGGTACTGATAACTGTTAACGCAGTTACGACCATAGGAGGCTAACTGATAACTGATAACTGAAATGACATTTTCTGGAACAACTTATCCTGCTTTAGCTTAAGTTCAAACTCTATCTCAAACTTCAAATAGTGAAAAAATAGTGACACCCAACAGATAAATAATTATTAATTATTAATTATTAATTATTAATTATTAATTATATTGAATAGGCAGTGCAAATAGTTTGTAAGGCTCTTTGCACAATATCTTCATCCGAAAGTGTCGATAAGGCTAAGGCTGGTAGACCACCATTGAAGGCCGTAATTATCGGCTTTTCAATGTATCGATAAAGATTAAACCATTGATTAAACTGCCCTGGAGGAAGATCATTTTCTGGAGTTGCGATCCAGCTAGCTGATAAATCCCAGAATTGCTCTTCAAATAACAAATAAACTTTATCTACAGTTCCCATCCCGAGGCGATCGATAGCTTGCTGCTTATTTTCGGGCAGTGGAGGATCGAACTTGATATCTCCTCTTTTAAGCACCCCAAGGGAGACTGTTACCAAAACGGCATCAAAAGATTGATTATCAATTTTCTCAAAACCTAGTGTCACCACTTTTTGAGTTCTCTGGATTTCCTTAACCACTGTCTTCAATTTGATTTTGTAGTTACCCTTGAGGGCTTCAAAAATACCTGCATATCCATCTGCGAATTTGACATCCGGACCATCATAGTCATTCAGGAACAGATAAGCCCACTGATTGATTCTATCTTTATTAGCTCCAGCGGTATGCTGGATACTAACAACATTTTCCAACCATCTTGGAGCGTCACGTTCCCTAATTTTACGCCCGTCACGTCCTCGAATAACGTAATCTTCTTCGGTTTGGATAAGTTGCTGATCTAGCTCTTCGGCCAAATCCACAAGTGGGTTTCCGTTTATCCCATGAATCCAACTGGCTCCCAGATCCAACGGCATTCCCAGTCGGTTATCTGTCCATACCCGTCCACCAATTCGATCGCGTGCTTCAAACACAGTAACTTCTCGATCATTTTGGGAAAGTTTCTGTGCCGACGCCAGACCACTCATTCCCGCACCAATAATTGCAATCCTATTAGAGCTACCTTGTAAAATTGAGTTAGCTGCGCGAAGCCCTGATTGATATGCTGCATGAACTGTACTGTTGTACTTTGGAAAAACCGCTTCACCAGCAAAAAAGACCTGATTGTCAATAGCCCGATCTAGCGCACGAATGTCACTGCGTCTAGCACCCTTGGCAATGTATGAATAGGAGCCATATGTATAGGGGTCACGACTCCAATTAGTTCTAATGTAGCCGAGGAGCTTTTGGTTTTTTGCTTGAACACCGCGCCACGGCCAAAAACTCAAAAGTAAGCTACTTCCAACTCCTTGTAGTATTAATCGTCGATTCATTTCTCTTTTCCCAGATACTGAGCCGTCAGACTGCATTTGAAGCAGCGATCGGCTCTTCCTGCATAAAGCATTGAAGTTGGTTTCAGCTTTTTAGGATCGTCTTAATAACAAATTAGATCAACTGTCTAATAGTACGGTTTATAACGTATAAAATCGTTATTCTTTGATTAAGTCAATGCTCCACTAAACAGAGTCTGGCATCGAATCAATCTCATACTAATACCAAATCCGGTTATCAAAAGGTGATTTTTTGCTCTTCCTCTCTAATATCATGTCCGGTAGCATCGGAGCGTGTATATAATTAAGTTATAATTAGAAGAAAACCTTCTGCCTTCCGCATAAGTGCCTCCTGCCTTATTTCCTCATGCATTGTAAGTATTCAACCGGACATGATATAACTCTTTTGCCTTGCCTTGGTAAATCTCCCTTCGCGCAACGGATTTAGTATAAATCCTGGTTAAACACATCCGCTTTGAGCAAATCACAAAAACCCTGTAGAGACCTTGCATGCAAGGTCTCTACAGAGTAGGATATAAGGTGGATATCTATACCAGATTTGGTATCACTGGGATGGAAGTAAAACAGAGAACTCCATGCCAGCTCATTTAGAGGTCTTCCCAAGATTTCCTGCATCGACAAAGATTTCGGGCAGTGACGATCATCCATAATCCTAAACACGATACTTCAGAGAAAGATTATAGTACCTACTAAACATGATCCCAATCTCGCTTAATGCCCTTACGTTGATTGAGAAAGCGATCGATTGCCATTGCTGCAATACAACCATCCGATGCTGCAACCACTGCCTGCTGAAACGGTGTATTCCGAATATCGCCTATCGCCCAAACTCCCTCTACATTAGTTGCCATCATCTCATCCACTTTAACGCCGCCATTCTCCCTCAATTCTATCTGAGGACCAATATAGTCAATAATCGGTTTAGAGCCACTTTGGTACACAAAAACCCCCTCTACCGACAGGGAACTTGCTTCCGGTTCTCCTCTGGTTTTCATCAAAACATTTGTCACCCCTGCCTCATCACCCTGGATCGAAGTCAGACGCGTCAAATTCCAATGCTTAACATTGGGTAGATTCAGCAATTCTTTAACATGGGTATCTTCCCACTGCGGTTCATTATTTGTTAGCCAATGAACAGTAGAAGCAAATTTTGTTAAGAACTGAGCCTCTTCAACTGCCTCTGGATTAATTCCATAAACGGCAACCTCTTTTTGGCGATAAAATGCACCATCACAAGTGGCACAATAGCTTACGCCCCGACCTAAAAATTCTGATTCACCTCGCAGGGAAGACTTGCGACCCATTGCACCTGTGGCTAAAACCAGCGATCGCCCTACAAAGGTTCCTTCTGGAGTATAAACTTTTTTGTCTGACCCTTCTACATCAATACCAAACACCTGTGCTCGCCGATAGTCAGTGCCAAAAGAGATAGCTTGCTCTCGCATTACATCTAGCAACTCAGTCCCGCTAATATCACCAGCCACTCCCGGATAGTTGGCAATTTTATGAGTAATTGCCAGTGCCCCCACCCCTGGATTCTTGTCCAGAATCACTGTCTTTAAATCTGCACGAGATGTATACAATGCACAGCCACAGCCCGCTGGGCCACCGCCAATTATAACCACATCAAATTCATAAGTTTCCAAAATTTATAGTCCTCGAAAATAATACATCTGAAATTAAAATACATCTTAAATGATACGTCCAGCAGATAGGAATAAATATTATAGTGGTAGTGTACTGCCAGGAATCAACTACGCAAATACTATCTCTAATCTGCTGCAAATACCTTTGATTGAGGTAAAAATGTTTGTCAAGTGGATGTTTAACTATTGATTGTATAGTAGTCGCGGTACAATATTAAAGAATTTTGTTAATTTTTAGCTACTAGCATAAAAGTTATGAAAAGTCAATGTAGCTTAAGTAGAACCATAGTGAAACCGAAGAAATATTTGTTGATGTTGGGTTTTCTCTATTGAAGGCTTTCTGGGAAGGGGAGCATTTTTTAATCTCATATATAAAAAATACTAATCGGCCATATTTTTTTTCTTTGTGCTTACCACAAAATTGTCAATTTATCAAACTGCCGAAAAGTTAGCAGAGAAAAATTAGTTTGTCATGGTAGAAGAACTGAACATTATTTGCCTCTCAAAATAACGAAATTATAGTAATTTGCAACGTCAAAATTATTTTAAGCAAAACCCTCCGTTGGAATTTAATACCTTTGAGAATATCACAAAATTGAAACAAAATGCTGAAAATCTTGAAAACTCGTTAATTAGTTGAGAAAAATTTTCTCCTTTTTTGTGATTAAATCCTGACAAAATTAAAAATTTTCAAACGAAAAGACTAAAGGGTATAAGTAAAAGTTAAGAGTTAAACAAATTTTGGGCGTTGCTGAAATGTAATGGTTAATAGCTAAAGGTAATATCGTAAAATATATTTTTTTGGCGTTTTACTTAATCTAAAAATCATTACCAATCAGCAACGCCAGATTTTGAGGTACGGTAGTTTTTGTAGCGTTGGCCGAGCAAGTGCGACAGCCATATCGCCTGAATGGAATGAAAGATATTGGTTTGAGCGATCGCCTGTTTGTCTGCTGCACTAAGTTGATTAGAGTAGCTGTAATGGCTAGGCAAAGACTTAAAAGGCTTACCATAAAAGGATTACAAAATTGGTTGGCAAGCTTACAGTAGTTTCTCTAGTTTTAGCCCTATATATTAAGATAATCGTGAAGTGGATTTTAGAAATATGCTCGTATATGGACTATTAATTTTAGTAATTGTAATATTTCTCATCCGTTCCTCTCCTTTAAATGTGATTCAAGAACCGAAAACTTGGACTTCATCAGAACGTACCAGGTCAATTTTCCTATTTCTGTGGAAGTTTATCAGCTATCTGAGTATATCTGCACTTTTTATCTCTCTAGGACTTATGATGGGCATTCTCGGCTATCATTGGGCAGGAGGCTTGAGTTGGATAGATTCTCTAGTAGAAGCTTCAATGATTCTTAGTGGTATGGGACCAATTAGTCCCCTCTCAACTACTAGCGCGAAAGTATTTGCTTCTGTCTATGCACTCTTTAGTGGTTTGGTTTTTGTCATAGCGATGGGGATTCTTTTATCTCCTTTGGTCTATAGTTTGTTAAGTCAATTTCGTGTCGATATCAAAAATGAAAACCACCAACAAGATGAGCATTTAGCAAAATGATCAAGATATAGAACTGAAAAATAAATGTTTGCAAGCCGTTATAGTTAAATTATGAACTTATAAGATTTAGCATAAATATGATGACTACCGCTGATTCCCTTGAGTATCCAGTCTTGTTTCTCAACAATTTTACAGAAAGCTTTGCCAGAATCAGAAAGATAACCTAACGAAACTATCCAATCAAACTTATCTAAGCCAAAATCATAACTTAGAAATTCACCATGTATAAAGTCTGCTTGCAGACGAGCATAACCTTAATTCTGGTTCTGGCATTAGATGACTTCTGGGAATATCTAAACCAGCTTTAGTTAAGCGTATTGATGCGATCGCCACTAGCAATGCCCCAACTGTATCAGTTTTACCGTTGTGCAAATCTTTAATTCCAGGGAGGATTAATTCTGCTCCTGGTAATTCCTTTAAATCCATAAGTTAACTATCTTTCTTTTGATTCATTCTGCTTACGAACCATTCGGTAAATTTTTGCAATGAACTATCATCAATCAAGTCCTTAGTATTGAATAAAAATAGATAACCATATCTTGAATAATAGATTCCTAACTGATTTATTTCTAATTCTTTTCTTTCATTAATTCCGTCAATTATATGAAGTAAAAAATAACCAATTACTTGACAAAAATCATTAAGCTTGAATTCAAGTTTTTTTGTTGTTTTTATATCTATAAGTTTATTGTCAATTATCAAGTCAGCATCAGCTCCACCTACAAGTATTGAAGCTTCTCCAAATGTGGGATTCAAAATACAAATATCTTGAGCTATAAAGAGCTTTTCATCTATTAGATGAAATTGTTTTTTTATATCTTCAATATCCCCTTTCTCCGCATCTAGACCAATATTTTCAATTCTTACTCCAGCGCGAGAAAAATTATCTATATGAGACATCCGTAATGTTTGCCTTATAAGTTCTTCTGACAACTCACCTGTTTCAATAAATTCTTTTTTTAGTTTTTTTACATTATTGACTATACTAACCCCTACCTCATACACTTCCTTATACACTTCCTTATTAAACATGGGTCGAGTAATTGCTTCTTCTGCAATCCATTGTCTGGAATAATTGTTGATAGAATTGAGCCTTTCTAGATAGAAACGAAATATATAATCAAATGCTGTGCCAACTAAGCCATAGTTTTTTGTAAGCGGCTCAACCAACAATGGTTTATTCTTTTCCAACTTAGGGCGTGAAAAAGCTGCTTTAATTTCGTCTCTCAATTCTTTGTCTGTTTCTATTAGTGATGTAAGACTCATAATTACTCCTGATTACTAACTTATAATTGTATGGCAGTTTTAGTGTAAGCGATCGCTCTACTACCTAACTTCTTCCCAATCTTCAATTTTTAACCCTTCAATTCGTCTAAATTATCTAATATTATGAGTAACTAATATTAAATCATTTGCTAAAGCAATAGAGGCAAGTAAAATATCATTTGAGCTAATAGGTGTTCCTGCTTTTTCTAAATTTGCCCGAATTCTACTATAGATTTCTGCACAAAAATCATCAAATGGCAAAGATACAAATTGCCGTAAAAATAATAGTTGTATATTTAAACTCTTTTGAGGATTATTACTGCGTCTTGAACCATAAAATAATTCAGCTTTAACGACGGAACAAACAGCAATTTTATCTGATTCTAGCCTCTGAAAATAATTATTAACATTAGAGTTTTTGTTTTTCAGATATACAATGCAAACATTCGTATCTAGTAGATACATTAGAAAATTATTGCTCATTTACAGCACTAATTAAATCATTATCTATTTGATCAGAAATTGCTAGATTATCAGTTGTAAAATCTATGTCTGCACAACTTCCAGCTAAATTCAATAATCCTGAATTATGAAGGGGAATATTTGTTTCGAGAAAAGCTTTTAAATCTACATCATTATTCAAATCTAACATCTCTTTAAATTCATCAAAATTAATGAGTCCTTCTAGAAAAGCTTCTAGAATTAACTTATCAATGATTTTTTGAGATAAATCGCCCCATTTACTATAAACTTTTTCCGTTAGCTTCTCTGGCAGATTAATTGTCAGTTGCATAATTTTATCTCCTATCTTGATTGGATAGATTAAGTATATTCAAAAAAGTGTTTGGGGAAGGGTGGAGCGATCGCTTACCTACTATAATTTTCCTTTCTTCATACGACAAAATTGTAAATCTGTCAATTTGCTGAAAGGTCAAATGTAGGGGTGAATAGCCATTCGCCCCTACTGTTCACTCCACAGAATTGTTAGACTGGATAGCAAAAGAAAGTTTGAAGAAAACTTTCAATAATGGATAATGGATAATGGATAATTACCTCTCCCTAAAAGGGAGAGGATTGACCAAAAAGGAAAAAATTTATTTTCTTCCCCTTTACTGGGGAGGCTTTAAACCTAAATTATCTAATTATTTAATTGTTTAATTGTTTCGGTAAACAATTTCATTTTTTCAAGTCGTCTTCCGTGAGATTAGCATCCTTCATCAGTTTGGTTAAAATACCAATTGGTAAGTCTCGGTTGCCATGAACAGGAATTGAGAGAATAGCTTGAACACCTTCTTTGGTATAGATATGATGACTACCGCTGATTCGCTTGAGAACCCAACCTTGTTTCTCAACAATTTTACAGAAAGCTTTGCCAGAAATAGATTTCATAGGGATAGCTCAACTAACTGTTTCCCTGGTTCAAAGTTTTCTCTTTCGGTGGCGACTTCAATCCATCCTAGAATTGCTTCTTCAAGCATTTCTAGGAGATGTTCATAACTTTCACCCCAAGTATGACATCCAGGTAAAGCGGGGACTGAACCACACCACACTCCATCTTCTTGCCAAATAATTGCTTTGATTTTCATTGTTCTAACCTATGTTTGATAAACCAAGTATACCTAAAAATATGTTTGGGTTTGGAGAGCGATCGCTTATCTGCTACAATTTTCCTTTTTGTTTACCACAGAATTTTCAATCGATCAAACTGCTGAAAGGTCAAATGTAGGGGCGAACGGCATTCGCCCCTATCGTCTGCTACACAGAATTGTTAGACTAGATCGAGGCAAATCTAATGGCGGACAAACGCTTGATGTCAAGATCGCCGAAAGATACTTGTTTAGTACCCATAATTTTTTCCTTAACTATTGTCCAATAGTTAGCGTTTAATCAAAAGGTAACTTTGATCATTAATCTCACCCAAGAATAACAGTAAGCGATCGCTCGTCTGTCTGCTGTACAGAGTTGTTAGACTGGATCGAGGCAGCTCAAATTGCCGACAAACCCTTGACGTCAATATCACTGACCGTCATTTCTGCTTGCCAGATTTCATACTGGATTTGCTAGTTGAGCTAACTTTCGGCAAATGTACCAAAAGCCTGAGAAACGTTTCACCCTGTAAGCTTTTTGAGCCTTCTCGACTAAAACAGGCGCACTTTTTTCCCAGATGGAAATAAATTATTTGCTGATTTGTTTGTAAGGTCGTCTTGCAGTAACTGGCTCGAGATTAAACTCAGTATCTACAAATTCCACAGAATGATAAGTATTAATCCACAAGTGAGCGCCACATTTTGCGGGTTTGTAAGGTTTATAGACAATTAGGCAAGGACCTGGAATATATAGGTTATAACCATAATCGTTGCGTTTGCCGTCCTTAACAGAAACGACTGGTTGGAATTTTTCAGGAGGTTTACTCTTGTTCCCTGTAATATTATGTTGATTAACATGAATCATTTTAGGATCGCTAGGTTCTTTCTTGCGCCAGATACCTTCCGGACCGCGCCGAGCCGGAATTATTACAGGCATTCCACTCTCAGAAACTGGGATTTCCCAGAATCTACCATTTTTTTCAGCATCTTTGACTCTTCCTTGAGCCAACAAAACTAGCAGACGTTGACGAGATATACCTAATAAAATAGATGCTTCTCTAGTACCCAATAAAATAGGTGCTTCTGTAGTCTCCATGATTTTTTCCTTAACTATTGGACAATAGTGACTGTTTAATAAAAAAACTGCCTTTGATTATTTAAGTTACCATACTTTAAAAAGTTTTTGGGGTAGGGTGGAGCGATCGCTTATCTCCTAAAATCTTCCTTTTTGCTTACCACAAAATTGTAAATATGTCAATTTGCTGAAAGGTCAAATGTAGGGGCGAATGGCCATTCACCCCTAATGTTCACTGCACAGAATTGTTAGACTCGATAGCAAAAGAGAGTTTGAAGAAAACCGTAAACAATCTCATTTTTTCAAGTCGTCTTCACTGATATTAGCATCCTTCATCAAAATGAATAAAACTGCCCTAATGATAAACTTCACAGTAATCATCATTAAACCTCCTCCTTTTCCAAATTGTCAGCAGGCGGGTTCTGAACGTTAGTATCTGGTTCTGTATTAGCAATATGAGCTAAGGGAATTTGATTAAGTTCAGAGAGATTTTTTGCACACTGATCGATAATTTGTTCCTCATTTGCTGAGAACCAATCAAAATTAGTAGCAGTACATACTTTTTGTGCAATATCATAACGTCGAGCCATTACTGATTCATCAAGTTTTTTCCCAGCACCATATCCGTGCTGTGAAAGCGCCCAAATGATCGTAATGCAAAGATACTGAATTCTACTAAATGCCTCTCTAGATATTTGTACATTGATATCCTGCGGACTGTCTACAATTCCCCAAATTCCTCCTAGACAAGTCCCAATCACTGAGCCAACTTGTGTACCTATCCAAGTACCGCTAATAATTCCAACTCCTCCTGCTAAAACAGCAGAAGTCGAAGCTCCAATAGCTGCACCAAATGTGGCTCCAAGAGCAGCAAGACCACTTGTAGTAGAAGTTGTAGATATCAAAAGTTCTCGAATATTAGTTTTTGTTTTTATATTAGGTTCAGGATTTTTGATAACTGCATCACCTGCATTTGAAGGTACAACTAGATCATAATAGAGCTTAGAAGCATCAATGATAAACTCTAGCACTGCACCATGGATCAATGTAGATATTCCTAATATAGCTTTCTCTTTTGACTTGTCTAGATTGTAATCAAATTCTGAGGCTTGAACAGTGATTATCTGCCGACATTTATCTAAACACTCGAATATTAGATTACAAGCTTTCCTAACTCTATATTGTTGGTGCTGTTTAAAAGCTAACAGACCTTTCTCAAATAATAAACTTTTATCATTAGGGAGACATTCTTTTATAGCATTATATATATCTACCACTCGCTCTGGATCGTACCAATGAGCATCAAATACAAAGCTTTTGGATACGCCACTATCACGGAGTACCTTTTCCCATTGTTCAATTCGTGTTGTCGGTCTGGCAATTACATCTGACTCTGTGGCTACTTGAAACAAAGAAATACTTTTATTGAAGAGAGCTACAGCTTCTTTTTTAGTGGATAAAATTAGCTCTATCTCTTTTCGATGAGATATATCTGGTACTGTCTCTAAAGAGACTACATACAATATAACATCACTTGATTCTATTGCTTTCCAAGTTTTTATTTCATACTCTAACTCTTCCTCTAATTCTGAATCTAATTCAATTTTGCCTTTTTTGATAAGAAGGAGAGTATTTGCTTGTTGGAAACCAGGAGTATCGATAAAAACAGCCTGTAGCCCTTCATATTCATAGGGAGCAAATTGAACATCTTTTGTCACATTTGCTCGATCATCTATTTCTCCTATTTCTTGCTTCATTAAAGTCTGGATCATAGTAGTTTTTCCAGTATTAGTATGCCCGGTAACTGCAATTTTAATCAATTCAGACTTGGGAATTTTATTCATATCCTATACATTTCTTGAAAACAATTGAATCCAATAATAATTACTACATCGGTTTAGAGAACATTATCGAAATGGAGGAGAATAAATTAGCCCTCTCTGCTTTGGATCTGGGTTATTCCAGAGATTATTTAGACCTCGCGGAATCGGAGTTGAAGAATTTGGACCTAAATTTCTATTATATATTTCACCGTAATTTCCAACATGACGAATAATTCTTTGGGCATAATCTGACTCAAGACCTAAACGTGAACCTATACTATCTGCTGTTCCTTGTAGACCTAAAAAACGAATGATTTTAGGATCTTTACTAGCTTTCATTTGCTCAAGATTATTTTGATTAATTCCTAATTCTTCAGCCTCTATCAGAGTAAATACAATCCATCGAACAATATCAATCCACTGTGGGTCGCTGTTGATTACAACTGGAGCTAAAGGTTCTTTAGATAAGATTTCTGGTAAAATAATATGCTCATCTGGGTTTTTAAGTGAGGTCAACTGTCCAGCAAGTTGCGATCTATCAGAGGTTACTGCTTGACATTCACCTGCTTCATATAGTCGATAGACATCATTTGCATCTTGAAGCGGCCTAATTTTAAATGTTAAGTTACGCTTCTTCTTTTCATCTTCCAAATTTTCTTCGGTAGTAGTTTCTATCTGAACACAAATTACCTTACCATTTAGATCGTTAAGTGACTTTACTTCACTATTTTTTCTAACCAAAATACCCTGCCCATCATAAAAAACTATTGGAGCAAATTCGATATCAATTGATACGTCCCTCTCTACAGTCCAGGTTGTATTTCTTGAAAGAACATCAATGTTTCCTGAAGAGATTGCTTCAAAGCGTTCTGTAGTATCAAGAAACCGATATTCTACTGCATTGGGATTGTCAAAAATTGCCGAAGCAATAGCTCTACATATATCTACATCAAAGCCAACAGCAGACTCTTGTATTTGCTGATAAATATTATTTGAAATCTTTGGATTGTTGTCTAATTTTGTAATATCAATATTACTCAAGTTCACTGTACTAAAGCCTGGAAAATTACCACTTATGCCACAGTTCAGCTTTCCTCTTTCCTTGACCTGTTCCAAGATACTCTTATCTTCTAAAGTTTCAGAAGGTTGAGTAAAGGAACAAGCATTCAACAGCAACAATATCAGACTAAATAACCAAATATTATTAATATTTTCAAATTTCATAGCATTATTCCTCTCAACAAAAATAACTTAAATTAATGAATAAAGTGTTTCATTTTCTATCAACAGAATTACTATTGCTTTTCTCTTTTCCAAATTATAATCTTCTTATCTAAGCCTCCACTTACAATATAAATTTTATCTAAGCTAATATCAACTGAGCGAACCCATTCTGTGTGTTTTGATAAAGTTTGAAAGTTTTCTTTAGTACACAAGTCCCATAGCTTTATTGTATTATCATTACTTCCACTCACAAGTAGTTTTTCGGCTTCCGAAATTGCTAAAGTATTGACTGGTTGAGAATCATGTTCCCTAATAAATTCATCAGCTATTTCTGGTTTTACTTGTACATTCCAAGCCTTTATTTTGCCATTATTTGTACCAAAAATAAGTTCATTATTATCAGTTCTAAATACTAGAGAAATTATTGGGAAATAATTATTGTATGAATCTACTTCGTTACCATTATTCATAGTACCTTGAGCACCTAAATTCCAAATTTTAATAAGATTGTCATTTCCAACTGTAAATAAAGTTTGATCGTCATTACCAAAAACTAGATCAAAAACCTGGCGTCCGGAATGCCCTGAAAAAATTTTGTTACGAAGTTCCCATTTATTTCCACCTTCACTATTTCTCCAAATAAGAATTGTGTCGTCGCTACTTGAAGCAATCAATTTCCCACTTCTACTAATCGCAACAGATGATATAGATTGACTTTGCTTTTGAGGAAAAATTATGTAATCCTCACTCCAACCATTCTTTGATGATTTATCTGATTGCCATAAGACTACAGATCCATCTAAAGTGCCGCCAACGAGATAACCTACTTTTTCATTTAGAGCTAAAGACCTAAATCCATTAAATTCTGTTTGGAGAGGTGGATAATCTTTTTCACCATCCAAGTCTAATATACGAATCTCAGAAGAATTACCAGCGACTATTACTGTTTTATTTGAGTTGTTAATAACTACAGATGATAAACTAAACCCAAAATCAAAATCTTTAAAATAGACATATTTAGGAAGGGTATAGTTTTGATGATTACATTTTTCTAGATTGCTGTTCAAAATACGTATTGGGACAACAATAAAAATTAAGATAACTAAGATGAAAATGAGTTTTGGAGGAGGAAACTTTAAATTCATAGAAAATAATACTCTAAATATTCAAGTCAAAATTTTTTATTAGTTTTAACCTGAGTTCGATGCTCATGGAATAATAAGCAAGCTAAAAAAAATAACTTAGTAATAATTTCAAAGATTAGATTGAATTATTTTCAATAATAATTATACAGAACTAGCTTAAATTAAAATATAAATGGTGCGTTAAATTTAGTTAACGCACCCTGCTAGCTTATTCGAGGATATGGTTTTCATTAACCCTTATTTTTATCCTTTAAATTTTTATAGCCTAAACCACTGCCAAACCCACCAGCAAAAACAACAAAAGTCCTCAGCAAGTCTGTGTAAATGTTCACATTTTGATTTACCAGAAAAACAGTAGTGAATAAAAAGACAAAGCAAAAAATAATAACATATGTAAGTGTATATCTCTTTGATATCTGAGAATCCTGAAAGACTCTTTCATCCTGCGCATTATCATTCTCAAGAAACTGAGTGATGTGACTTGGTTGAACCTTGTCAGCAAGATCTATCCAGGGAGACACCTCTCTACGACTTTCAAGAGAAAAAGCTAGTGAAATCTGTTTCTTTATATTAATTGGTATGTTTTCCTTAACTTCGTCTGGAAGAAAATACTCAAGAATTCCTGGCAATTTTGCTTCTTGACTACTCTTTGATGTTTCGACTAAAGGGCCAGATGAACTTTCTTCAGACAAATTTTTACTCTCAATTTGTTTCTCTTCTTTAGGATTGCCTTTAGTCATCTTTCTTTACTAACCTCCAAAAGCTGCAAAATAGATTTATCTGAGGTCAAGCGTTCCGACAACTTGATAAGCTTTTGCTCCAAATAGCTACCTAACCTCTTTTCAATTTCAGCCTCAACAAATGACTTAGAGGCATATTCAGCAAGTTTTTCAAAGTCTGTCTCACTAATTTCTCCAGCTTCATAGAGATTAGAAAGATCGCTAACAATTTTTCCTAACTCTCTTTTTCTTGATTGAGTTAGGGAAAGAGATGAAAGCCCGGAAAAATTAGCATTTGGTTCTGTATTAGCAATATTAGCTAAGGGAACTTTATTAAGTTCAGAGAGATTTTTTGGAGGCCGAGTAATAATTGGTTTCTCATCTGCCGATAACCGATCAAATTCAGTATCAGCAGGTTTCTCAAAAGCTATTTCACTCATTTCTCCTACTTTATAGGGATTAGAAATATCACTAACAACTTTTTCTCTCTCAAATAATGACTTTTTATTAGTAGGGAGACATTCTTTTATAGCACTATATATTTCTACCACTCGTCCTGGATCATGGGAATGAGCATCAAACACAAAGCTTTTAGATACACCACAATTGTGAAGTACATCTTTCCATCGTTCAATTCGTGTTGTCTGTTTAGCAACTGCATCTGAATCTGTAGTTGGTTGAGACAGAGAAATACCTTTATTTAAAAGAGCTACAACTCCTTTTTGAGTAGATACTATCAGCTCGATCTCTTTTTCATGGGAGCGTTCTGGTACTGTCTCTAAAGATACTACATACAAGATAACATCACTTGATTCGATTGCCTTAAAAGCTTTCATTTCATACTCTAACTCTTTCTCTAATTCTGAATCTAATTCAATTACATCTTTTTTTACAAGAAGAAGAGTATTTGCTTGTTGAAAACCAGGAGTATCGATAAAATCATATTCATAGGGAGCCAATTGAACATCTTTAGTCACATTCGCTCGATCGTCTATTTCTCCTATTTTTTGCTTCATTAAAGTCTGGATCATAGTAGTTTTTCCACTATTAGTATGTCCAGTAACTGCAATCCTAATCAATTCAGGCTTTGGTATTTTATTCATGTTCTACACATTATTTGAGCATAATAATTGAATCCAATAATAATTACTACATTATTAGTTCAGAGAACATTATCGGAATGGATGAGAACAAATTAGCTCTCTCTTCTAATGTTTTCTCTTGGATCATAAAATTTACACCTACACTAGATATTGTACAACCTCTAATTAACTATAGCATAATTTCCGACTTACGCAGAAACTTGGTTTATCCACGAACTAGGAAAAAGCATCAGCTTAACACACAAAAATTACACCAAATTCCAAGTACATGAAGTACAGATATTAAAAATTAAATTTTTCCAGTGCGAGCATCTTGCTCGCGATGGGTGTACCTCACCAAGGCGGAATCCGCGTAGTGTTGGGTTTCATTCTTCAACCCAACCTACACCCGATCGCTAAATCCTAATCCAGCTCAAACTCTTCTTTCCAAGACTCATCCTTTTCCCAAGGAATCTGCTGAGTCTTCGCCATCAAGAAATTCTCCACCACCAAATAATCCATCTCAGTCCGCATAAAACACCGATAAGCATCTTCGGGTGTACAAACAATTGGTTCACCCCGCACATTAAAAGACGTATTCACAATTACCCCACATCCCGTCAACTTCTCAAAATGTCGAATCAATTCATAATACCGAGGATTAGTCTCCCGATGCACAGTTTGAATTCTCGCCGAATAATCCACATGAGTAATTGCCGGAATTTCCGATCGCGGCACATTCAACTTTTCAATTCCAAACAACTGCTTTTGCTCCTCTGTCATAGGAATTAACAAATTCTCCTGCACCGGAGCTACCAACAACATATAAGGACTAGAATGTTCAATATCAAAATAATCTGAAACTCGTTCCGCCATAACTGAAGGCGCAAAAGGTCGAAAAGACTCCCGATACTTAATCTTCAAATTCATCACCGACTGCATTTTTTGATTCCGGGGGTCGCCAATAATAGAGCGTCCTCCCAAAGCGCGGGGTCCGAATTCCATTCGACCTTGAAACCATCCGACAACGTTACCATTATTCAAAATTTCTGCCAACTGTGGCATCAACTCCGAATCTGGCAAATATTCATATTTTGCCTGAATAGCATCCAGATATTCCCGAATTTCCTCATCTGCAAATTTCGGTCCGAGATAAGCTCCCTGCATCATGTCATTAGGAGCGCGACAAACAGGAGGTTTTGCCACAGAAACAGCAGCATTTCCAGACTCCACAGAAATTAATTCCTTTTCTGGAATATTCTCAACCACTTTTTCTATTACTCGCGGTTGATCGTTATATTCGTACCAAATAGCTAAAGCAGCACCCAAGGCACCACCAGCATCTCCCGCTGCAGGTTGAATCCAAATATCCTTAAAAATTCCTTCCCGTAAAATCTTGCCATTCGCCACACAGTTAAGAGCAACTCCCCCTGCCAAACAAAGGTAGTCAGCATTAAGTTCTTTTTGCACGGTTCGACTCAGACGCAACACTACTTCCTCAGTTACTCTCTGAATGGAAGCAGCAATATCCATTTCTCTTTGACTAATTTTAGTTTCCGCTTTGCGAGGAGAACCGCCAAACAATTTGTCAAATTTCTGATTAGTCATAGTCAATCCGGTGGCGTAGTTGAAATATTCCATATTCAACCGGAAAGTACCATCAGCTTTTAAATCAATCAGATTATTTAAAATCAAATCCACATAATTAGGTTCTCCGTAGGGAGCTAAACCCATAAGTTTGTATTCCCCAGAATTAACTTTGAAACCAGTGTAATAAGTAAAAGCTGAGTAGAGCAAACCCAAGGAGTGAGGAAAATCTATTTCCCACTGGGGAGTCAGTTTATTTCCTTCTCCCAACCAAACCGAAGTAGTCGCCCATTCACCGACTCCATCCAGACACATTACCGCAGCGCGATCGAACGGACTCGGAAAAAATGCCGAAGCTGCATGAGACTGATGATGTTCAGTAAACATCAATTTGGGAAGATGGGATGCCTTACACTGAGCGAACGTTGCTAATTCTCTTCTTAAAAGGGTTTTCAAATATAACTTTTCTTTTAACCAAATTGGCATTGCCATCAGAAAAGAGCGAAAACCTTTAGGAGCATAACTGAGGTAAGTTTCCAGAAGTCGCTCGAATTTAATTAAAGGTTTGTCATAGAAAACGATTTGGTCTAGATCGAGTAATTCGATATTCGCTTCCTTCAGACAATAGGAAATAGCATTTTTCGGAAATCTGGCATCGTGTTTTTTACGAGAAAATCTTTCTTCTTGAGCAGCGGCGATAATTTTTCCATCACATACGAGGGCGGCGGCACTGTCGTGGTAATAAGCTGAAATTCCCAGAATGTTCATATCTATAAATTTTTTCTCCTCACAAATGGCCTTTTATCTAGTTTCGGCCAATATTTGGTCAAATATCCTCAGATTATACCGCTACACGCAAGTTAAAAGTCAGTAGGGGGGAATGGCCATTCGCCCTTACAAAAGTCTCGTTTGAGCATTTATATGTGTCAAACACCTATTTGCATAGTGCTATAAAGCATACCCTCAATGCTTTTGAGCTAGCTTAATAAGCTTTGCCTAAATTGATAAATATTTTTTATATAAAAAACATATTGCTATCTGTCTTAATTATAGATATCTTAGAAATATGGAAGTAAAACAAAGTTAAGTATATGTCCAGTAGCACTTGAGAAAAGTAAATTAAAAGGTCATTTTCTCAGACTTATTCAGTTAATAACTTAGGAGATATTGAGAGTATAAATCCTAACCATCTTCCTAGAAAATAGCTGAATACTAATATCTTAATTATCAGGCAAAATCAGCGATCGCCTGTGGAATATTTGAATACTTTTTCTTGAGTATTATAGCTAATCAGCAACAGTAATTATTTATGATTAATTCCTGTTTGCGTTGGTTTAGTATGACTTAGGAAAGAATTTGGTAACTGAATTTTCAGTTAAAGATTACTTTTAAGTTTTTACTATTTTGAGTGCGTCTTAGATTCTGTTTGCGGAGCGTTTCCGCAGGAAATGGAGACCTCATCAATTAGCGCTCGATGCATGACTTGCGCGTAGCGTCATAACAATATATTGAGAAAAATTGGAGATATAAAAATGCAAACTACTACACACAATTATCCTAAAAATTTCATTGATATTCTGCTACAACCTGGTCGCAACTTTATTAATGGGATAGATATTAATAATCCTAAGTTTGCTCAAAAATTATGCCAATTAATTCCTGCTCAATGCCCCTTTGCTAGAGATATTAAATTTTTGGGGCGTACAATTTTACAGATTCCTCCTCTGTGTAA
>NZ_JAAHHT010000095.1:446-5723 GCF_010672085.1 Okeania sp. SIO3I5 | reverse complement strand
ATGGGATAGATATTAATAATCCTAAGTTTGCTCAAAAATTATGCCAATTAATTCCTGCTCAATGCCCCTTTGCTAGAGATATTAAATTTTTGGGGCGTACAATTTTACAGATTCCTCCTCTGTGTAAGTTGAATCCTTTTTACTATGAAATAATTGGTTTACGTTTTCGCACTTTAACTTTCTGAGCTGATGTTTGTTTAGAAGATATTACTCCTTATTGTTAAATGGAATTTTCTCTAGGACGCAACAGGTAATTCAGTTATCCTAATTTTCTGTAATAGGGAGGCTGAAAAATCTGAAATTTATTGAGTTATCTAATAACAATATATTCCGAAAAATTGGAGATAGAAAAATGCAAACTACTACACACAATTATCCTGAAAATTTCATTGATATTCTGCTACAACCTAGTTGGGATTTTATTAATGGCATCAATATTAATAATCCTAAGTTTGCTCAAAAATATGGATGGGTTACCGGCGCCAGATCCAATCACCAAGGCTAGAAAAGTGCTAGGATATTTCCTTATATTCAATTCCCTCACGGTTTTAACCAGAGGTAATTATTAATTATCCATTATCCATTATCCATTATTCATTAATGAATACTCTCCCACTCCCTACTCCCTACTCTTGTAAAATACCTCCAACTTCTGGCAAAGATAACAACTTTTCATACAAAACATTAGCAATAAATTCATTTCCAGATACAGAATAATGCCATTTATCACCACCCAAGAAAGCTTTTCCTAGTTGTTCATTTGGTATTTTATCTCTAAATTCGGGAATTAAATCAATATAGATTATGTTTCGTTTCTGTAATTCTGCCTGTAGATATTCTCGCCAAAAATTAGAGTCATTATTATAATAGTCAGAACGACTAGGTAAATAAACCACAACTAACTTACTATTTTTATCTTGATTTATTGCTGCCAAATCCTCAAATATTTTCATAGCTATAGCAGGAGTTTTATCCACATATTTATTATTAGATTTCAACTTTTGAGCAAACAATTTTTTCCAGATAACGAAAAAGCTTAATTTTTGAATATACTTACTGCTTTGTGTAACTTTTGGAAATAAAAAAGAGTATCTAGGAACAGGAAAATTATGATTAACTAACTCCCCATTTTCTAAATACAATAATGGTTTACCACGACCCATAAAACTTGCATTCTGCATCCGTACAAAATCATGAGTAATAAAAGCAAATATCTGAATGTTATGCTCGAATTTAGTACCATCACGTTTGTACCGTAAATAAGCTTGATCGATACCATATCCTTGTTGAGCCATATTAATAGTTTGTAGCCTTTGGTTGATTAATGTTAAAAGATGACACCAGCTTTGGTCGTTACTCACACCCCATCCCATAGTGACAGAATCTCCAGAACAAATTATCCTTACCTTATTAGGAGGAATATTAATAGAAAAGTCTTTATGATTTCTAAATGATTGAGAATTGGTTTTAAAATATATCCCCTCTCCATACTTATTTGGAATATCAACATTAGGAATATTCACCCATCCTAATAATTCATCATATTGACTGTGACTTATTCTAGGTCTTGGTTGAACTTTACTGATTCTATAAAACAGTAATAAGATACTAGATAGACCTTCAAGTAAACTCAGGATCGCCACAATTAAAATCAGATTAATCGAAACAATTTTGATAATTTTTGGGGTCTGACGTAAACTATTATCGTTCATAATTGTTAGAGTTTTTGAAATGAGTAAATATGGTGAAATTGAAGCTCAATAGGATAAATAAAAATGGATTATAAACACCTTTTTAGATAGAATCAGGGTAATTAGTTATCGTATCGCTAAGGAGTCATAAGTTATCAGAAAGAAAGGATTTGAAATATTGAATTTTTAAGTTTTTCTCTAAGAGAATATCTGTATTAAAAGGATGTAATTTGGCGATCTTTATGTATAACTCAATTTTATATTAAACTTGTAAAAATTACCAGTGCCAAATATTTATATTTGCTCTTTAGTACGAAGATTAGCTTTTTATGAGTGCCATAGTCAAATCAGTTTAATTTTAGCGATTTTTACAAGTTAAAATCACCCGTGCCAAATATTTATATTTGCTCTTTAGTACGAAGATTAGCTTTTTATGAGTGCCATAGTCAAATCAGTTTAATTTTAGCGATTTTTACAAGTTAAAATCACCCGTGCCAAATATTTATATTTGCTCTTTAGTACGAAGATTAGCTTTTTATCAGTGCTACAGTCAAGTCAGTTTAATTTTAGCGATCGCTCGCCTTTATCTTAACTAGCTATCAGCTTTTAGCATTCAGGATAAAAATCAACCTATAAAATTATTCTACTGCTGTAAAATTACTCTAACTTCCGGCAAAGATAACAACTTTTCATACAAAACATTAGCAAAAAATTCATTACCAAATACAGAATAATGCCCATCACCTCCCAAGAATACTGTTTCTACTTTTTCTTGAGGCATTATGTTTCTAAATTCGGCAATTAGATCGATATAAATTATGTTGCGTTTCTCTAACTCTACCTGTAGATATTGTCGCCAAAAATCAGATTCCTTTCCATAATAGTCAGAACGAATAGGTAAATAAACCACCACCAATTTACTATTTTTCTCTCTATTTATTTCTGCCAATTCCTCAAATATTTTCATAGCTATAGCTGGAGTTTGAGCAACATATTGATTATCAGTTTCCAACTTTCTCGGAAACAATATTTGCCATAGACCTAAAAATCTTAACTCTTGAATATATCTACTACCTTCTCTAATTTTTTGAAATAAAAAACCACCTCTAGGAACAGGAAAATTATGATTAACTAAATCCCCATTTTCTAAAGACAATAATGGTTTCCCATAACCAAAAAAATTTGCACTTTGCATCCGCACAAAATCATCAGTAATAAAAGCAAATATCTGAATGTTATGCTCAAACTTAGTACCATCACGTTTGTACCATAAATAAACTTGGTCAACACCATATCCTCCTTGACCCATATTAATAGTTTCCAAACGCTGATTTATAGATGTTAATAATTGACACCATGTTTGATCGTTACTAACTCCCAATCCCATTGTGAAAGAATCCCCAGAACAAATTATCCTCACTTTATTAGGGGGAATATTAATAGTAAAGTCTTGGTTATTTCTCAATGATTGAGAATTTGTCCGAAAATATATCCCCTCACCATACATATTTGGAATATTTACATCAGGAATATTTACCCATCCTAAAAATTCATCATATTGAGCGTAAAGATGTGCGGGATTTCGTTGAATTTTGCTGATTCTATAAAACATCAATAAGATACTAGATAGACCTTCAACGAAACTCAATATCGCCACAATTAAAATCAGATTAATCGAAACAATTTTGATATTTTTTTTGGTATTACGTAAACTATTATTGCTCATATTTTTTAGGGATTTTGAAATCAGAAAATCTCGTGAAATTCAAGTTTAATTAAATCAATAAAAATGGATTATAAACACTTTATTTGAATTTTTAAATTACGCCTGATCAAAATTTATATTCGCTCTTTAGTAGGATGATTATAATTTTATCAGTGCCATAGTCAAATCAGTTTTATTTTCGGGATTTTAACTTTTTAAACTTGTAAAAATCACCTGTGCCAAATATTTATATTTGCTCTTTAATAAGTTCCTATGCATGCATTAATTACAGATTCTAGTTTCCCTCATCCCTCTCTCAACTAGGAAATTCCTAAAAGCACGACTACTTACAGTGCTTTTCAGTTGAGTAGACCACAAAACTGTTGTAGGAGTAATGAGTAATGAGTAAGGAGTAATGAGTAATGAGTAAGGAGTCAATATGATTGTGGTTTATTCATATGAAAACCGCTGTAGGATGATTATAATTTTATCAATGCCATACTCAAGTCAGTTTAATTTGAGCGATCGCTCGCCTTTATTTTAACTAGCTATCAGCTTTTAGCATTCAGCATAAAAATCAACCTATAAAATTATTCTACTGCTGTAAAATAACTGCAACTTCCGGCACAGATAACAACTTTTCATACAAAACATTAGCAAAAAATTCATTGCCAAATACAGAATAATGCCCATCACCTCCCAAGAATACTGTTTCTACCTTTTCTTGAGGCATTATGTTTCTAAATTCAGCAATTAGATCGATATAAATTATGTTACGTTTCTCTAACTCTACCTGTAGATATTGTCGCCAAAAATCAGATTCATTGCCATAGTCAAACCAGTTTTATTTTCAGGATTTTAACTTTTTCAAATTATTCCTGGTCAACATTTATATTTGCTCTTTAGTAGGATGATTATAATTTTATCAATGCCATAGTCAAAGCAGTTTAATTTGAGCGATTTTAATTTTTTAAAATTAGCCCTAGTAAACATTTATATTCGCTCTTTTGTAGGATGATTATAATTTGATCCGTACCATAGTCAAGTCAGTTTAATTTGAGCGATCTCTCGCCTTTATTTTAACTAGCTATAAGCTTTTAGCATTCAGCATAAAAATCAACCTATAAAATTATTCTACTGCTGTAAAATAACTGCAACTTCCGGCACAGATAACAACTTTTCATACAAAACATTAGCAAAAAATTCATTACCAAATACAGAATAATGCCCATCACCTCCCAAGAATACTGTTTCTACTTTTTCTTTAGGCATTATCTTTCTAAATTCAGCAATTATATCGATTCAACTCAATATCGCCACAATCAAAATCAGATTAATCGAAACAATTTTGATGATTTTTTTTCTGGCGTAAACTATTATCGAGCATAATTCTTAGAGTTTTTTAAATCAGGAAATATGGTGAAATTTAAGCTCAATAAAATAAATTAAAATGGATGATAAACACTTTTTTAAACTTGTAAAAATCACCTGTGCCAAATATTTATATTTGCTCTTTAATAAGTTCCTATGCATGCATTAATTACAGATTCTAGTTTCCCTGTTCCCTCTCTCAACTAGGAAATTCCTAAAAGCACGACTACTTACAGTGCTTTTCAGTTGAGTAGACCACAAAACTGTTGTAGGAGTAATGAGTAATGAGTAAGGAGTAATGAGTAATGAGTAAGGAGTCAATATGATTGTGGTTTATTCATATGAAAACCGCTGTAGGATGATTATAATTTTATCAATGCCATACTCAAGTCAGTTTAATTTGAGCGATCGCTCGCCTTTATTTTAACTAGCTATCAGCTTTTAGCATTCAGCATAAAAATCAACCTATAAAATTATTCTACTGCTGTAAAATAACTGCAACTTCCGGCA
>NZ_JAAHHT010000095.1:0-346 GCF_010672085.1 Okeania sp. SIO3I5 | reverse complement strand
ACTCAAGTCAGTTTAATTTGAGCGATCGCTCGCCTTTATTTTAACTAGCTATCAGCTTTTAGCATTCAGCATAAAAATCAACCTATAAAATTATTCTACTGCTGTAAAATAACTGCAACTTCCGGCAAAGATAACAACTTTTCATACAAAACATTAGCAAAAAATTCATTGCCAAATACAGAATAATGCCCATCACCTCCCAAGAATACTGTTTCTACCTTTTCTTGAGGCATTATGTTTCTAAATTCGGCAATTAGATCGATATAAATTATGTTGCGTTTCTCTAACTCTACCTGTAGATATTGTCGCCAAAAATCAGATTCCTTTCCATAATAGTCAGAACGAA
>NZ_JAAHHT010000094.1:12959-32579 GCF_010672085.1 Okeania sp. SIO3I5 | reverse complement strand
ACGATTTTTAGGGAGACCCCTAACAGGGCGGTGGGATAGGTAAGTCAACGATTCCACCATCTTTAGATACCTCAGAGCAGCTTCTATCCCCCCACTCTGAATAATCATTCGGTACTGTTTTCTCTGTTCCGGTGTCATTTGTAATTATCTTAATAAACTCATGGGGATGACAACTTTGAGATAGCTGACTGAGACTATCAGCAGTGCCATTCATAAACTCAATAATATTTCCCCTCCTCTGAAGATATTGATCGCGCTCAGGCAACAATATCCCCAACTCATCCCACCATTCATTCCCCCGCTTTTCTCTAACTTGAATATTTTCATCTATGTCAGATTGAGATTTCTTCTTTTGCACTCGCCGAGCTCGCTGAGTGAGTACAGTTTTCTCAGCCACAGCCATTTCATCACTTGCCACAGACTGAGAATTGTTATCTGTCTGTGGTGGTGGTGGAGTTTCAGGCTTAATAGTTTCTCGGTGAGCCTTGCGAATCGACATGGACTGCGACGGTCTGAAGCAGTCGCTATGAGATGGGAAGATATTAACTTTCAGGCACAGGAAATATTTATCCGCCGGGCTAAAGGTTCCCTAAGTGGTGCCGCTCCATTATGGAAGGATGAGTTAAATGCCCTCAGAAAGTACCAGAGAGAAAGTGGCGATCGCTCATCTGGCTATGTGTGGATGGGTAGAAATAAACAAGCTATATCTGGAAAAACAATCTATTACTTAATTACAGAATTAGGGACAGCTGCAGGAATGATAATTCACCCGCATCAACTCAGACATTCCTGTGGATATCACCTCATAAATCAAGGCCATGATTTGCGTCTAGTCCAGCAGTTATTAGGCCACAAGCAAGTCAATAATACTATCCGCTACACTCAGTTAGCTGCTGGAGCTTTGAGGAAATTAGTAGATTAAATATATATATATATAGTAATTATTTAAAAATAAATTTAAAAATAAGTATGAGCGATCGCTTATAATAGTTTTGCACACCTATAAAGGAACTATTACTATGACTAATTTAACACATCAGACATTTATTAACAACGGCCTTGAAGTAATAATTAATACGGAGGCTGGGTAAAGTTTTTCTCAGTATCGGGTTATGCGAGGCTTTCTGGGTTATCTAAGCAGGCAATCTCTAAGCGATTACAAACCGTCAACCAAAGCGAGGTAATAACGCCTAAAGTCCTGACTGAGGCTGGAGCGAAAACCGTCAACCTAATATCCGAAAAATTAGTTACTGAATGGATAATTAAGGACAATCCAGAGGTGGCCAAGAAGTTTTTACAGGCAGGTGTCCGATTATTTCTTTACTGTCTACTACTGCATCTTGTGGTCTACAGTCCAGTAGACTGTTTACTGTATAGTCACCAGTCAGTCACTAACTTTGGGTGACTAATCCTGAAACCTTTGCTACGACTGAATATAGTCACCAGTCAGAGAAAATCATCCTTTTTCTTTGTAGATACATTTGTTTTGTTAACGTAGGCCAATTGCCCTGGCAAATGGCCATTAGAAGTAAAAAAAGATATAAATTAGAGGAGATAAAATGGCTTTAACTCATGCCTAAATCCGTGCCAAGAAGTCGAAAAATGTGCCTATATTCGTATATATTTAATACATGGGCACGGATCGCATAGCCTAAAACCCTTTTATCTCAGGGGAGGACTAGGTATCTTATCTCACGCGAGCGTTAAAATCCACGGACAAACAATCCTTTCTTCCCTGCTGGTCCTGTACCTCCAGAATATTTCATCGGGCGAAAATCTGAACTTCGATTTGCTTTCGATCTAATTGCTAATAATTTTCGTGGACACGCTGCTTTCTATGGTAGCTCTGGTATGGGTAAATCATCTCTTCTCTATCTTCTAACTTACCCTGAAATTTGGCAAGAGCAAGGACAAGACTACTCAAAGTCGTTTATTGTTTACCTCAACTGTACTGATATCAATCCTTTCACGCCCTATGCTTTTTGGAAGGAAATCTTAATCTTGTTGAAAGATGAAGTTGAGGATAACGATGAATTAGAAGCTCTTATTGATGAGGTCTTAGAAGGAGAAACTATTGAGAAGGCGGATATCCGTCGGATACTTAAGAAAATTGGTCAGCAGGATCAAGATAAATTCTTGCTGCTACTAATTGATGATTATGATTCTGCTCTCAACCCGAATGTCGAATATACAGAAGTTGAGATGCTAGCATTCCTGAGCGAATTTCGTAATCTGGCAGTAGATAAAAAAGTAAGGCGACATTTGCGGACTATTGTAACTACATTCAGGCGATTGAATGAACTTGGACCAAAACTTTCGAGGAAGTGGTTCACCTTGGTATAATCACTATATCTTCCAACTAATGAAACCTTTCTCAAAGGCTGAAGTTATGGAGGAGTTTTTCACTTCTACTTCTCCCCGTTTCATTAAAATTAAACAGAGTTTGCAAGAAGGTGTTTTGAAAATTACTGGTGGGCATCCACAACTACTTCAAAATGCAGGATATCTTCTATATGAAAGGCTTCAAGAAGGAAAAATAACGGAGCTTGAGACATTTATTCAAGACTTTCAAAGTCGAACGGAACAAATTTTCCAGAACATTTGGCAATTCTCAACATGGGGAGGATGGGGAGGATGGAGAGGATGGGGAGGATGGGGAGGATGGGGAGGATGGGGAGGATGGGGAGGAGGGGGAGGAAGAATTCTGTCTACAGTCTTCACTTCGCATGTGTCTAATTCAATACATTTTTCTCCTTTCTCCCGAAAAAGCCGCTCCCAGACCTACCCATAACTTCTCAATAATGCCCAAGTTTTATGAAAAGAGAAAGATGTTTATAAAGCATAGCTTTCACTCGTGGGGCAAGGGGGGATAGTTGTGGGGTTGGGGGAGTGTTCTCCCCCTTCCTTTGTCAAGAGAGAAAGGAGTGTTCTCCCCCTTCCCTCCTCCCCCCTTTCACTCGTGGGGCAAGGGGGGAGGAGGGAAGGGGTTGGGGGGTTAGGTTTTAACCACAATTTTAGTCTAGACGCGCTAGCAGGAAGAAAGTGTTGAGAACCAAACAATAGTAGCAAGGAATTAATGGCATGACTGCTTCAATTACTGGACAAGACAATCCTTATATTATAGGTGTTCCGATTGACGAACCGGAATTTTTTTTCGGGCGAGAAGACCTCTTTCGATTTATTAAGGATAATTTGAAGCAGAATGCCAAGGTAATTTTACTCCATGGTCAGCGCCGTATTGGTAAGTCCTCGGTATTGTTGCAAGTTCATAACTTTGTTCAGCTAGAAGAGTTTTTATTTGTTTTCCTGTCTCTGGAAGGCAAAAGCAGGAAACCAGTTAGTGATGTTCTGTATGAAATTGCCTCAGAAATTCTGGAATATTTGGAGGATGAATTTGAGCTGCAAGTTGATGGGGTTAGGATTCCATCTAAAAAGGATTTACAGAAAGAACAAGGGCTTTTTTCTGAGGTTTTCTTAGGGCAAATTTTTGAAGTAATAGATGGCAAAAATTTAGTTCTTTTGCTAGATGAGTTTGATGTTTTCGGCGAACACTCTCAAGATACAGCAAGCACTCACTTATTTCCCTATTTGAAATCCCTTATTGATCAACAAAAAAAGCTTTTTATCATTCCAGTTGTGGGACGACGACTTGATGATATGCCGAATTTACTCGGTTTGTTCCATGAAGCACCTAATCTGAGAATTGGTTTGTTGCAAAAGCCAAATGCTGAGAGATTAATTACTAAACCAGTTCAGGGTGTTTTAGAATATCAGTCTGATGCAATTCAGGCGATTATGGAGCTATCAGCAGGGCATCCTTATTTTACTCAAATAATATGTTTTGTTCTCTTTTCTAAAGCAAGAGAAGAAGAGCGATCGCTTATCACTCGTGAAGATGTAGAAAATGTTGTTGATAAAGCGATCGAGATTGGTGAAGTTGGACTAGCATGGTTTTATGATGGACTTCCTATCCCGGAACGAGTTGTATTCTCAGCGGTAGCAGAAGCTCAACAAGTAGCTACTGGAAAAGCAGAGTTAGTTGTGGAAGACCCGTTGACGGTGCTAAGAAAGTATGGAGTTATCCAGACAAAATCATTGGTTCAGGCAGGAGGAAGATTAGCGGGATGGGGTTTTGTGGATTTGCTGGAAGTTTCAGACGCAAAACTTAGGAGTCAGCTTTGAATACGGACTGGTGCAGAGAATTCTCAATGATGTGCAACAAGAGCTGGGAAATTTACCCCTACCCCTATTAGAATTTGCCCTCACAAAACTGTGGCAAAAGCTCACCCAGAAACAATTAACCCACAACGCTTATGAAAAGATAGGGGAAATCTCTGGGGTCTTAACCCGCTATGCCAATGAAAAGTATCATCAACTCAGCAAACAGGAAAAAGAACAAGTCAGTCGCATTTTTGTGCCGTTGGTGCCTCCTGGCGAAGGAACTGAGGGCACCCAACGAGTCGTCACCGAAGAAGAATTCCAGGAAAACCGTTGGAAGTTAGTCAAAAATGCAGTTGATGCTCGGTTAGTAGTGACCAAAAGTCAAAGGGAAATAAAACCTATCGTTTTGTTGTCAAGTCTTGCCTTATTAAATATATTATTGCTAACACTATTGTTCTTGCTTACAGCTCACCAGTTACAAGTTTAGTGAGAGTAAATCAAGGTTTAGTTACCAGCGTTACTTTTAGCCGTTCTTAGAAACCTACGATTATCTGCAAAAATCTATGATTTTCTATAAACAATCTGTTCTATTCCCTATTGCACTGGCAACGTCGGCGTTATCCAGTCCACAAGCTGTGACGATCAAACTGACCGCCTGAGCTAGATTTAAGCTAGCATTCAAGTCTCTGTCACAACTTAAACCACAGTGTTCACACTTAAACATCCTCTCAGATAAAGATAGAGACTTCTTGACATTTCCACAGTTAGAGCAAGTTTTAGAACTAGGAAACCATCTATCAACAATGATTAACTTAGAACCATATAGCTCACACTTGTACTGTAATTGTCTTCTAAATTCATAAAAACCCATATCGGCAACAGCTTTAGCTAGTTTATGGTTCGCCATCATTCCTGATACATTTAGGTCTTCTATTACTATCTTGCTTTAGTCCTGATGGCAACTTACTGGCAACTGGTGGAGAAGATGGTACTATCCGCTTGTGGAAGTTGCAGAAGCAACAGCTACCCACATCTACAGAAAATCAAGACTTAGACGAATTGCTAGTGCGTGGTTGTAATTGGGTGCGAGACTATCTGGAGAATAACCCCGAAGTTAATGAGAGCGATCGAACTCTTTGTAACGATATCATTGATAATGGATAATTAATAATGGATAATTGATAATTAATAATCAAATAATCAGGGTAATAAACCCAGTTTTTGGGTGGGTTCGCCTAAGTCCTGTTATAATTACAGCAGTTTCGGAGGCGCGTGAGATACAAAATTTTTTTTTGTTAAAAGCTGGAAACCTATTAGTAATTTTGGCAGTTCAAGCATCCTGCTTGTTACAGTCTTGAAGGCTGTGTTACAAGGATATAGATTAACCTTTAAGTGTACCTCACCATCCTCCCCATTTCCAGACACTTTACATCGATAGTACCGAAATTAAAATTGCTCATATAGAATGCGGATAATTTATCGCTAAGTCGTTGCGACTTACACTCCGTGGAAGGAAGCAATCTCCTAAAGATAAGAGATTGCTTCCTATCTTCGCAATGACAACTTTTCAATCGGATTTTAATCATTATATTGAATACGATAAACCCGATTATTCACTTCTTCAGTAAATAATAAACTCCCATCGGGTAATACCTGTAAACCAGTCGGACGACCCCAAGTTGTTTCCTCTGAAATATCCAAAAATCCTGTTAAAAAGTCTTGATATTCTCCTGTAGCATTTCCACTTTCATCAAAGGGTAAAAATACTAATTTATAACCTGTAGGTTCCTGACGATTCCAACTGCCTCGAAAGGCGACAAAAGCTCCATTTTGATATTCTTCTGGGAAAGTTTCTTGATCATAAAATTGAAGTCCTAAAGGTGCAGAATGGGATTGAAATAAAACATCAGGAGTTTCAGTTTGAGCTACTAAATTAGGATTTTCTTCTGCTCTTCTAGGGTCTTCCAAATTAGGTGATAAATAAGCATACGGCCAACCATAAAATTCACCTTGTTCTAATCCTGTTAAATAATCAGGAACTAAGTTATCTCCTAATCCATCTCGTTCATTGACAGTTGTATAAAGTTGACCTGTAATTGGATTAAAGTCTAAACCTACTGGATTTCTTAAACCAAAAGCAAAAGTTTGTTGATTAGAACCATCTAAATTCATTACTTGAACTGATGCTCTTGGTAATTCTTCGACAGATACATTGGAGAGGGAACCAATAGAAACAAAAAGTTGATTATTTTCAGAAATTGCTAAGTTCCGAGTCCAATGACCTCCTGCTGGTAAATCGGCGATTTTTTCCCCAGTTCCATTAATTTGTATATCCCCAATATTGTAGGGATATCTAATTATTGAATCTGTGTTTCCGACATAAAAATAATCTTCAGTAAAAGCCATCCCAAAAGGTTGATTTAATCCATTGGTTTCTGAAGCAAAAATCTGAGAAAAATCTGCTGTTCCATCGCCGTCTGTATCGCGCAATAAACGGATTTGATTGAGTGGAGTTTCTGTTACTAATACATCTCCGGTTGGAGTAACTCCTAACCAACGAGGTCTGTCTAAATCTTCAGCAAATACATTAACTGTAAATCCATCAGGAACTTGCAAGGTTGGATTATTAGGAACTGGAATAATATCGGCAGGATTAGAAGCACTATCACTGGCAAAAGGTTGTGGTAATGAGTCTATAGAAATGCGGATATTTTCTGATAATAATGGTTGGGTTTCTATGAAGCTGCTATTAAGGTTTCCATTACCAGACGTATCTATAAAAGATAAAGTATTTGGGTCGATTTCTGATGGTAAAGTACCTAATAATAAACCAATAATTTGTCCTGAATTACTAATTGAAATTACAGTATCATTACCTCCTGAAGTGCTAGTTGCAAATGTTAAATCATTAGCTGTTAAACCTGATGGTAAATTTAAGCGATCGCCTCTTGAAAAATCAGTAATTATGTCTGCTTCTTCCGAAAGGAAAAAGACATCTGCACCATTTCCTCCAGTGAGAGTATCTATTCCTAAATCTCCATACAAACTATCATCACCATCTCCACCATTTAGCAAATCATCTTCTTTTCCACCTCTCAAAATATCATTTCCAGCATCACCAAAAATTTCATCATTGCCTAAATTTCCACTGAGAAAATCATCACCATCTCCACCAAAAATTAAGTCATAATTTTTGCCTCCGAATATTGTGTCATTGCCTTGATTTCCACTAATTGAATCATTGTCTTGATTACCATTAATAATTTCTGCATCTTCAGCTCCAATAATTGAATCATTGCCACTTAAACCAAGTAAACCTCCAGGCAAATTTGCTAGTAATTGAGAAGTTAGCTGAAAGTTATCAGAATCTAAAGTTAATTCATAAAATCCGTTAGGAGTAGGACCTGGCATTATTTTTAGATATGTTTGAATTTTTGACTATTTTAATAGTATAGAAGTTAGGAATTAGTGGTATAGCGCTACGCGCTAGGGAACAGGGAACAGGGAACAGGGAACAGCCGACTTTCAAAGGCTTTCAGGATTTAGAAATGTCCTAACCTTAATGCGTAGTGCTATAGTTGTAGTTTATTAAAATTTAATTTTTGACCAAAAAATCAGGTCTCAAGCCTCCCCTTTCAAGGGGATGAAAAAAACAGGTTCAATAGACATCTGGTGAAAAATATGTAGACTTTTTGTAAAAGTAGGAAACAGGGAAAACTTAACAGGAAACAGGGAAGAGATTTTCAGTAAAAATCTACATAAAATGATTTTATCAGAAAATTTTACAACTCTATTTTATGGTAAATAAAGGGCAAGTTTATTTTCTGAAAATGTCTAATATTTCAAGCCTTTAACTTTAAGCAGAGGTACTGATAACTGATAACTGAAATGACCAAGGAAAGTTCCAACCAGATTTTTTTACCGACAATTTTTGTCTAGATGTGCTAAAAATAGTAGAGGTTTGGTCTCCAAATTCTACCTCGAAACCCTGTCTCCAAACCCTAGTACAAATTTCTATTAGAAAACTTATTATTATGTCTCAATGTCTCAACCCAGAATGTCTAAATATTAATCCCGATAATTTTCAATTCTGTCAAAAATGCGGAAATAAATTATTACTTGTAGAACGTTATTGGGCAAAAAGTATTCTAGGACTTGGTGGTTTTGGTCGTACTTTTTTAGCTGTGGATGAGTTTAAACCTTCTAAACCTTCTTGTGTAATTAAACAGTTTCTTCCTCAAGCTCAAGGAACGGAAACTGTGGAAAAAGCTGCCGAGTTATTTGCACAGGAAGCAGAAAGGTTAGAATTGTTAGGAAAGCATCCCCAAATTCCCGAACTTTTTGCTTATTTTTATGTAGATAATCGTCAATATTTAGTACAGGAATTTATTCAGGGAGAAACCCTGCAACAAGAGTTAGATAATCGTGGTGTTTTTAATGAAAGTCAGATTCGAGAATTGTTAATAGACTTATTATCTGTTTTGCAGTTTGTTCACAGTCATAATGTCATTCATCGGGATATTAAACCAGAGAATATTATTAGGAGAGAGGCGGATAAAAAATTAGTATTGGTTGACTTTGGAGCATCTAAAATTATGCAGACAACTCAACGTCGAACAGTGACAGGAACGGTTATTGGTTCGGCAGAATATTGCGCCCCGGAACAGTCTATGGGAAAGGCAAAGTCTAGGAGCGATCTGTATAGTTTGGGGGTAACTTGTTTGCATTTATTAACTCAGATGAGTCCGTTTGATATATATGATGTAATGGAAATGGAATGGGTATGGCGAGATTGTTTAAATGGAAATTTTGTCAGTGATGATTTGGGTAAAGTTTTAGATAGTTTGGTAGAGCAAAAACCGAAGCAACGTTATCAGAAGGTTGAGGATGTTTTGGCTGATTTAGGGTTTGGTAACTCTTCTGTTTCTACTGCTCAAGAAACTCAAAAATCTCCAAAAATTTCTGTTTCTCATACTCAAAAAAATCAGCAACCTCCACAAAATTTTGTTTCTAATGATGTACCTTTGGTTTCAGCTAGAAAAGTAAACTATAAAAAGTTGCGTGACTTATTAGCGGCAGAAGAATGGAAAAAAGCAGACCAGGAAACTGAGCGTTGTATGTTGGAAGTTGCAAGACGAGAAAAGGAATTTTTCTTGAGAGTAGAAGATATAGATAATTTTCCTTGTGAAGACCTGCGCACTATTGACCAACTTTGGATAAAGTATAGTAATGGAAAGTTTGGCTTTTCTGTGCAGAAGCAAATTTATCAGAGCTTGGGTGGTACAAGGAAGTATGATAAAAAAGTATGGGAAGCATTCGGCGACGAAGTGGGATGGACTCAAGGAGGAAGTTGGGTTATTTATTTAGACCTGACTTTTAGTCTGGAAACGCCTAAACTGGGACACCTTCCGGCGGGATTCCCACCAAAGTGGAGGCGTGATGTTTGGCGGGCTAAACAATCCGCACTTCTCTCGCGCAAAGACTTGTAGACTTTAACATATAGCCGTTTCAGCCGCCTGATATTCAGTTATCAGTTTTTAATAACCTATTTATCGCTCATCAGATACCAGTCTTTTCCCCTTTCTATGACAGAAGTGATTGTCATTGCGAGACAGTGATACAAACAGTTAACCTCTAGGATTTACCATTAACGATCGCCTAAGCAATCTCCCGTATTATAGAAAAGATTGCTTCGGGGGGTATTGGGGTGCTTCACATAAAATAATTACTTTTCCTTCCCCCCTCGCAATGACTGTATTATTTTCAGAGATTGTCGCGAGGCAGTTATAGAAACAGTCAACTACTCGACTACATCCATCCGTGTATCCGTGGCCAAATCCGTGTCTAGCGAAACTGATAACTGAGATGTTTTGCCTGGATTTATATTAGATATGAGAATAATTTGGTAGCTATATTCATTTTGTGAAGCTCCAAAAAAAAATCCGTTATCAGAATCAGTTTGCACTTTCTAAATAATTTTGATATGCTTACTTCAATAAGGGTTAATTCGCCCATGCACATGACTTTTTATTCAACCAAAAAGCATCTTTCTCCTAAATACTGATAACTGATAACTGAAATGACAAATATTCAAGGTACGGTAGGTATTGACTTTCTCAGTGGCACTCCCGATAGTGACATCATCTCTGCTCTGGAAAGTAAAGATATTGCCCAAGGTTTCGGGGGTAATGACCAAATTTTCGGCAACCAGGGAACCGATGTCCTCCAAGGCAATCAAGGAGATGATATTATTTACGGCGGACAAGATGCCGATACAATCTTTGGCGGGCAAGGAAATGACTTCATTTCTGGAGATTTTGGAGCAGACTGGTTAATTGGTGACTTGGGTACCGATACAATGACTGGGGGTGAGGGAGACGATGTGTTTGCCATTGGTAGACGTGGAGACTTATCATCTACTGGTGGACTAAGTTTGGCAGATGCAGACGTGATTACTGATTTTGGGAATGGTGGCGATCGCCTCATCCTAACTGGAGGGTTACAATTTAGTGAGTTAAATATTTTGCCTTCTGAGGGTAATACTATTATTCAAGATAGAGTAACGGGAGAATATTTGGCAATTTTATCAGGGGTGACAAATCTTGAGGAGTCGAATTTTAGTTCTTTGTTAGGTGGAGTGGAGTTAGGTCAAATGTTACCTATTTCAGCACAGGCAAATTTTTCTGGTCAAGTTGTTAATTTGGAGGTAGCACGAACTCCTTTTGAGCAAGCAGTAGGTTTGATGTTTCGGACTGAGTTGCCGGACGATCAGGGTATGTTATTTTCTATCGATCCTCCTCGCGCGGTGAATTTTTGGATGAGAAATGTATTTATTAATTTGGATATGGTGTTTTTGAGGGATGGGGTAGTACAGGCAATTTTTTCTAATTTACCTCCTTGTGAAACTGAACCTTGCCCTACTTATGGACCAGGTACTCCTGTTGATGGAGTAATTGAGTTGAGGGGTGGTAGAGCTATGGAGTTGGGTTTAAGGGTGGGCGATCGTGTAGATATAGTTGAATTCATAAGTTAGAAGTCAGCTGAAGTCATAAGTCATAAGTCATAAGTCATAAGTCAGTAGTTATAAGTTATAAGTTATAAGTCATAAGTCATAAGTCAGTAGTTATAGTCATTCCAGCTAAGATTGAGGCACTTAACCTCGTAAAATCCTTGAAAATCAGGGATTTAGCCGTCTCATTTTTATTTGAAACGACTATAAATTATTTTTGAGAACTTCAGAAAGTTGAAAATGTATTGACAGTAATGGCGAGCGCGTAGATATTCAGCCTATTTTTTCGGACTAAAAAAATACTTTTTGATTTAGCTTTTGTCACTACACATTTGTTTGGTTGAATAAAAAATCATGCGCATAGGCAAGCTGACGCTTATAAATGTATAGTACCACAAAATTGAGTTTATTTTCCCAGTATTTTCTACCGAAATTTTTAGAGCTTCAGAAAATGAACATTTTTATCACTATAGGAGTTACAAAATCCTAAAAGCTGGACTAACCAATAATGCATGAATTTTAAATTTTGAATTTTGAATTCCGCGTAGCGACATTAGTTCTCAAAATATCAGCAACCGTAGGACAATAACTTGGCAATTCAAAAGTAGCTGGATTAATAGGATTTTGATATGTAAAATGGCGATATTCTAAACAGAATCTATCCCAAGCTGCAACTTGAATTTTAAACACTGAAATTATTACCTCTATCAACCAAGGAGTCAAATTAAAACGAAAAAATATTCGTTTCTTCAGATATGCACAAATTTCTTCAACAGTCTGATTTACTGTAACTTTTGGATTCCCTAAAATTAATTTTTGTAATTCTTTTGACTGGGGTGGATTTTCAACTAAATAACCAACTACTTGAGCAATATCAGCAGCATGAATAAAATGGAAACTACCATCAGTCTTTAACCATCGAATTAAACCAATATATTTAATTATTTCTGGCAAACCAGCAGACAGATGAGAATCTGGTTTTTGTTCATCTCCTCCTAAAACCAAAGTAGGAAAAAGACAAGTTAGAGGAGGTAAATTCTTAAGTCGAGATAACTGATACATACAGTCATACTTAGAGCGAATATAGTCAGTACCAATTTCTCCAGCTTTTCTAAGTAATCTGTTATTTTGGTCGAGAATACTAGCAGTAGAAAAATAGATGATATTTTCACAGACTTGAGCATTTAGTAATGTGATTAACTTCAGAGTTTTAATCACATTAATATCAAATACTTCCTGCAAATTTCCCCAAGCAGTAGCAGCTAAAATTGCCACATTAATTTCTTGGAGTAAGGATGAAAACTGCTCAATTTCTCTCAGATTTGCGTTTAAAATATTAATACCAGAACGAGCTTTATAGTCAACTTTTAATTTATCTGGGTTTCTAACTAATAAGTAAAGTTCGTGGTGGGTATTTTGAATTAAATATTCAACAATATAGTGACCAATACACCCGCTAGCACCCGTGATGAAAATCTGTTTCTTGCTCATACAAATTAGTTATTAGTTATTAGCAAAATTTGTAGTGGACTGACACAGCTAAAACTGTGCAGAGCGCTTTTTTCGTATAGTTCCTTTTATAGCAAGATTTGAGAATTTTTTTTTCTAACGTAACATTTAAGATGTGTCAGTCTAGTCGGAAATTTTGACGACTCATCTCCCGTGGCGGGGTGCTTCAGGAAATGTATCGACTGTTGCGTATAGAGCAATAAAAGAAAATTTTGACTAATCATCTCCCGTGTCTGGGTGCTTCAGAAAATGTATCGACTGTTGCGTATAGAGCAATAAAAGGAAATTTTGACTAATCATCTCCCGTGGCGGGGGTGCTTCAGGAAATGTATCGACTGTTGCGTATAGAGCAATAAAAGGAAATTTTGACTAACCATCTCCCGTGTCTGGGTGCTTCAGAAAATGTATCGACTGTTGCGTATAGAGCAATAAAAGGAAATTTTGACTAACCATCTCCCGTGTCTGGGTGCTTCAGAAAATGTATCGACTGTTGCGTATAGAGCAATAAAAGGAAATTTTGACTAACCATCTCCCGTGTCTGGGTGCTTCAGAAAATGTATCGACTGTTGCGTATAGAGCAATAAAAGGAAATTTTGACTAACCATCTCCCGTGGCGGGGTGCTTCAGGAAATGTATCGACTGTTGCGTATAGAGCAATAAAAGGAAATTTTGACTAATCATCTCCCGTGACGGAGTGCTTCAGAAAATGTATAGAGCAACGGTCGATACGCAATAAAAGGAAATTTTGACTACTCATCTCCCGTGGCGGGGTGCTTCAGGAAATGTATTGACCGTTGCGTATAGAGCAATAAAAGAAAATTTTGACTAATCATCTCCCGTGGCGGGGTACTTCAGGAAATGTATCGACCGTTGCGTATAGAGCAATAAAAGAAAATTTTGACTAATCATCTCCCGTGACGGAGTGCTTCAGAAAATGTATAGAGCAACGGTCGATACGCAATAAAAGGAAATTTTGACTAATCATCTCCCGTGGCGGGGTGCTTCAGGAAATGTATCGACTGTTGCGTATAGAGCAATAAAAGAAAATTTTGACAACTCATCTCCCGTGGCTGGGTGCTTCAGAAAATGTATAGAGCAACGGTCGATACGCAATAAAAGGAAATTTTGACTAACCATCTCCCGTGGCTGGGTGCTTCAGAAAATGTATAGAGCAACGGTCGATACGCAATAAAAGGAAATTTTGACTAATCATCTCCCGTGGCGGGGTGCTTCAGGAAATGTATCGACCGTTGCGTATAGAGCAATAAAAGGAAAATTGCACTACTCATCTCCCGTGACTGGGTGCTTTAGGAAATGTATCGACCGTTGCGTATAGAGCAATAAAAGGAAATTTTGACGACTCATCTCCCGTGGCGGGGTGCTTCAGAAAATGTATCGACCGTTGCTCTCCCACTAAAAAAAGACAAAATCTTCCGCTATAAATTTAGGGGCAGGTTAAAAACCAACCCCTACAAAAATTAATGCAAATCTCCAACTTACCTGAACTGAACTTAAGCGGTTACTGCTAGTAAACTGCTTACCTCTTTAGCAGTTTTAAAGAAGAACTCTACATTTTCTTCAGGAGTCTTTTGCAAAACACCATGTCCTAAATTTAATATATGACCTCGGTTACCAGCTTTGCGGATAGTTTCCAGAATGCGAGACTTGATAAACTCCTTAGAACCAAAAAGTACACCAGGGTCGATATTTCCCTGAATACCAATATTCTTACCAAGACGTTGTCTAGCTTCACCAATATCTACAGTCCAGTCCACACTCACAATATCAACACCAGTCTGGGGCATTCTCTCCAATAATCCAGCACTACCATTAATATATAGAATAAAAGGAGTATTAGGATGAGTCTTCTTAACCTGCTGCACTACCAATTTTTGATAAGGCAAAGCAAAAGTTTCATAATCTTCAGGACTAAGTTGACCCGCCCAAGAATCAAACATTTGGATAACTTGCGCCCCACTATTTATTTGATAACGAGCATAAACAGCGATCGCCTCTGCCAGTTTCCCTAAAAACTGATGCAACATTTCAGGCTCACAAAAAGCCATTCTCTTGATATTGGTATAATCTTTACAACTCTTACCCTCAATAGCATAAGCAGCTAAAGTCCAAGGTGCCCCAATAAAACCTAAAATTGCTGCCTCATTCTTAACTTCTCTTTTGAGAATTTGCAAAATTTCCCTAATAAAAGGTAGAGACTCTTCTGGTTCGATAGGGTGAAGTTGGTCAATTTGAGATTGAGTACGAATAGGCGGATCGATAATTGGCCCTTTACTTTCGACTATATCAAAATCAATACCTATTGCTGGAAGTGGGGTTAAGATATCTGAAAATAAAATTACTCCATCAGGTTTAAAAGCGTGGAAAGGTTGCAGAGAAATTTCCACAGCAATATCTACATTTTCGGAACGCTCGCGAAATGAGGGGTATTTATCTCGTAAATCTCGATAAGCTTTCATGTAGCGTCCCGCTTGTCTCATCATCCATACAGGAGGACGATCTAATAACTCACCCTGAGTTGCTCGTAATAAATAGGGTATTTGGCTTGATTCGGCCATCTTTGTTTTACCTTCTACTTCTCAAATTTTTTATCTAAATAGCAAGCAAAGCTTATGGGAGTCGGACATAATCAAAGTCTCAAACTCGAATATTGAAATATTTATAGTAAGATGGCTTTTTTTCTTTTGCCTTTTACCCTTTGCCCTTTGCCTTCTGCTATATCTCTAAGGTCAACGTTTGATAATTGTCCTAACTTGTTAGTTTACAGGGAGGTGACACTTGTGCAAATAGTCAGATTTGGATTGTAACGAAAGTTTACTATTTTAGGAGAGGGAGTGTGGGAGGTGTGGGAGGTGTGGGAGGTGCGGGAAGTGTGGGAAGTGTGGGAGAGAGTAGGAAGTGTGGGAGAGAGTAGGAAGTAGTAATTCGGATTTAGTAGCAAGAGAAAATCATCAAAAACAACACTGCTCGAACGACTCGCTCGACTCGCTCGACTCGCTCCATTTCAAATAATTCCCAATTCTCAGTCAGGTAAAATTAGAAATATCAAAATTTTCATTTGTGGGAGAAAGTAAAAAATAGTAATTCAGATTTAGTAGCAAAAGAAAATCAGAAAAACAACACTGCTCGAACGACTCGCTCGACTCGCTCGACTCGCTCCATTTCAAATAATTCCCAATTCTCAGTCAGGTAAAATTAGAAATATCAAAATTTTCATTTGTGGGAGAAAGTAAAAAATAGTAATTCAGATTTAGTAGCAAAAGAAAATCAGAAAAACAACACCGATCGAGTAACTCGAACGACTCGCTCGACTCGCTCTATTTCAAATATTTCCAAATTATCAGAAAGCTCAAATTAGAATTATCAAATTTTTCATTTGTGGGAGAGAGTAAGAAATAGTAACTCGGATTTAGTGGCAAAAGAAAATCATCACAACAACACTGCTCAAGCAACTCGAACGACTCGCTCTATTTCAAATATTTCCAAATTATCAGGAAGGTAAAATTGGAAATATCAAAATTTTCATTTGTCGGAAAAAGTAAAAAGTAGTAATTCGGATTTAGCGGCAAAAGAAAATCAGAAAAACAACACTGCTCGAACGACTCGAACGACTCGCTCGACTCGCTCCATTTCAAATAATTCCCAATTCTCAGTCAGCTCAAATTGGAAATATCAAAATTTTCATTTGTGGGAAAAAGTAAAAAGTAGTAATTCGGATTTAGCGGCAAAAGAAAATCAGAAAAACAACACTGCTCGAACGACTCGAACGACTCGCTCGACTCGCTCCATTTCAAATAATTCCAAATTTTCAGGAAGGTAAAATTGGAAATATCAAAATTTTCATTTGTGGGAGAGAGTAAGAAATAGTAATTCAGGTTTAGTGGCAAAAGAAAATCATCAAAAACAACTCTGCTTGAGTAACTCGAACGACTCGCTCGACTCGCTCCATTTCAAATAATTCCAAATTATCAGGAAGGTAAAATTGGAAATATCAAATTTTTCATTTGTCGGAAAAAGTAAAAAGTAGTAATTCGGAATCAAATTTTTCATCAATCCCCATTTTAAAGAACAAGGTTTAATTACTATCGCTCTTTAATAGTCTTTATTCTTTGTGGCAAGCACCATAGTTTAGTTTTGCATCTGAAAATTTTTAATATATTCTCTGAATAAGGAAGATAGAGTAAATAAGGTATTGTTAGTTTTTATTTGATTTAATAAGTATCGTCTTTTCAGAGATTGCAATCCATTGATAATATCTATAGATGACAATGAGCAGGATTTTTTTAAATCTTCTATTGAAACATTTTCATCGCATTTACTTATTTTTAAAACTATTTGTTTTTCTGCATCAGACATCCTCTGGTATGAGGCATCGAAAAGTAGTTTCATTTCTTCTGTAATGATTAAATTCCCTTCAGCTATAAACTGAGATACTAAGTCTTGAAAAATATCTTTGATTAAAGTGCTTATGTGTTCCAAATATAAGGGATTGCCTAAATACATATTGTTTAAATTCAACCAATATTCTCGATCTTGGAGTTTATATTCTTGGATTATTTCTATTCCAGCTAAATTATCTAAGCCTTCTAATTCTAAACATTGAATCGGATATAGTTCTCGGTCTAAAGCTGTCATTTCCTGAGCTTTTTCTTGACTAATTAATATTAAACAACTTTGATGCTCGGTTTGAGCGATCGCTTGGAAGAGGTTTTGATATTCTGTATGTTGATTTTGATATTGTCCGGCAAATTTTCCACTGATAAATATATTTTGTACGTCGTCAAGAACTATCAAGCATTTTTGTCTAGATAATAAGTCAAAAATTTGGGTAAATTGTTCGTCTGAGATGAGAATATCTTGATTTTCGATACTGATTTTTTTTAACAAGTCTGTCATTAGGGAATTTAGAGATTTGACAAATTTTAAATTTCTCCAAATTACTACATCGAACTTTTGAAGATTCAGGTCAATAAATCTTTTTACGAGAGTAGTTTTGCCAATACCACTTAATCCTAATACTGACATTAGACGAGTTTTTTTATGGAAAATATAGTCGGATAAAATTTCTAATTCTTGAGTACGTCCGTAAAAGTAAGCAGCATTAATTGTAGGAGCGATACTTAAATCCTGAAAAGTTGTTTTAGCTGTATCTTTAATTTGAGAATCTTGAGGATATTTTTGATATTGATATAGAGTTTGTGACCCGAAATTATGATTAGTTCCTACACAAATATTTTTATGATTAGTTCCTACACAAATATTTTGTCGTGACTTTGCCTCTGTTTGTAATCTTTCGATAGTAGAGCAAAAATTAGATTTATTAATATCTTCTCCTAAACTTTCCGAAAAAGTTTTCCATAACTGATAACCCACATCTCGAATTCGACTTTCACTACGATTACATTCTTGTGCAATATTTTCATAAGTTTTACCTTGCCAAACACCTTTAATAACAGTTTCTTGAATATCATCTAAATGTTTTCCTCTATGAGCAAAAACTAGGCGATCGGCAAATTGTAAAACTTCCGTAATAGTCATTGAGTTTAGTCCTGATAATAGTTTCAACTATTTTAACTCATTTTCGTAGGACGTTTTAGGATATTTTTCTATATTGACTTGATTTTTATTTACAAAAATCGCGATTTAATCAGGCAATTTAGTATAGTCAAAACTACGTTTAACTCTTAAATTAGGATTTAGGGTACGATGAAAATTTTTCTGACTCAGTATTATGAGTAGTTAATATTTTTAGCCTATCTAAACTAAGTTTTACAGCTTAAAGAAGCTCACTAATAAGTGGCAGTACAAGAATAACTTTGAAATTAAATTAAGGGTGAATGATAATTTACCAAAATCTTCTCCAGAATCAGAAGAAGTAGAATCATCAATTCTAAAAATTAGAGGAAAAACCTTAATCTATGGTAATACTATTTATCAAATCAGCAACATTACCAGTATTAGTTTGGTTGAGAGGAAAAATACAAAAAAAAGAAGAACTAAAACCTATTCTGCTTTACTCTTTGTAGGTGTGCTGTTGCTTGTACCTATAAGTATTATATTGCTTTCATATCCGAACAGAAATTTACAAATAGTTGGTTTGTTAATGATAGTTATTGATATTTTAGTATTGCCTCGTTATGTACTAAATATAACTTCTCAAAAATATGGCATGGTTATTGAGGGAAATTCAGGGGAGAAAGAAGTTTTACTTAGTCCAGATAAGGAGGGGATGATAAAAGTAGTTCTTAAGTTATACGAAGTTATGAATACAGAAGAGATAAAATCATTCAACGTCTACTCTCAGGATAATAGCGTTAAATTAGAGGATAATAGCATTAAATTCCAAGGAACATCCATTGCCTCTTCTTTCGTATCAGGTAAGGTTGGGAAAAATGTAGTCTCTTCTATTAAGTAAAATTTCCAATTAAAAAGTATCGAATTATTTTTAAACTAGCAAATTTTTCAGAAATTAATTGAGGTTAAGTATGACAAACAACTCTATCAAAATTGAAAATAGCGAGATTAAGGGCGCTAATATTGTCTCAGGTATTGTTAAAGGAAAAGTTACTGCTTTAATCAATGAATTACCTGATTCTTCCGAACCAAATAAACCAGGAATTAAAGAATCCTTGACTCAACTTCAAAAAGCAATTGAAGCAGAATCAAATTTGAGTCAAGAAGATAAAGAAGAAGCTTTAAAAAAATTACAAAGTCTGGCAGAAGCAGGAAAAAATCCCCAGGGAAACCAACAAAAAGCAAAAGGAGCAATTAGATTTTTAAAAGGTTTATTTATAGAGTTACCTAAGACAGCAAAATTAATCGAACAGTGGAAAAAATTATTACCAGCGATCGCTAGTTTCTTTGGATTTGAAAATTAGGATATATGAGTAAATCTTCAGATGACGAAAAGACAAGTAAATTGG
>NZ_JAAHHT010000094.1:2346-12949 GCF_010672085.1 Okeania sp. SIO3I5 | reverse complement strand
GTTACCTAAGACAGCAAAATTAATCGAACAGTGGAAAAAATTATTACCAGCGATCGCTAGTTTCTTTGGATTTGAAAATTAGGATATATGAGTAAATCTTCAGATGACGAAAAGACAAGTAAATTGGCGATGAATTAAAACTTATCCCCTGACTTTGATACATCAGAAAATTCCGAGAAAAAATTTATCATCCGTAGGTTGGGTTGACAAAGGAAACCCAACAAAAATTGAGGCATATCTCAATCTTTTTTCCCCTTCTTTTTGCCATATTTGTTGGGTTCGCTGTCGCTTAACCCAACCTACGATATTTTCGACAAATTATTCATTATTCATTATTCACTATTAATTATTCATGTTACCTAAGACAGCAAAATTAATCGAACAGTGGAAAAAATTATTACCAGCGATCGCTAGTTTCTTTGGATTTGAAAATTAGGATATATGAGTAAATCTTCAGATGACGAAAAGAAAAATAAATTGGCGATGAATTAAAACTTATCCCCTGACTTTGATACATCAGAAAATTCCGATTGGGTTGCGCTGTCGCTTAACCCAACCTACTATATTCTCGACGAATTATTCATTATCCATTATTAATTATCTCTTACTCTATTTCTTTGTTTCCAAGTTCAAAGCCATTTTCTTTAATATAAACATAAGGAATAGTTGTAGTCTTAAAGTCAACTATATTGGCTGAATTTTCTACCCACTGACAATAAAGTGGATTTAATTCTTGATAAATTTGTTTGAGAGTTTGTATTTCAGCTTCGAGTTGATCAGCTTTTTCATTAACTTTTTTCACTTGTTCCTGCAAAAGTTTTCCCCCCTCGTAAACTTGCTGTTGTAATTCCAACCATTCCAGTCGAGATTTTTTTGGTTGTAGGGTAGTTTTTTTCTGATTAAGTTGCGCCTCTAATACTTTCAGATATTGATTAATTTCTTGAATTTCCGCTTGCCACTTTGCAGTTTCTTCGGCATTTTTTTTACGAAACTCCGCTAGTGCTTCAGGAGTATTATCTTTGGGAAAACTAACATTTATTTGGAAAGAGGAACGTTTTTGATGAAGTTCATCTACTTCTGTTTGTAAAGTATCTACTTCTGTTTGTAAGGTTTCTACTTCTAATTTTAATTCAGCTAAATTTTCTTTCATAACTTCAGTAGGATTTAATCTATAGCAATCGTCATTTCAGTTATCAGTTATCAGTTATCAGTACCTTCGACTAAAGTATTGGGATTTAAATACTGAATTAAATATTTTTTTCATCCCCTTAAAAAGGGAGACTTTAGACCTAATTTTTTGGTAAATAATCTGTGAAAAAAACTTTAGGGGTTTGGTCTCCAAACCCAAATTCCAATGGGATTTGAAAACCAAACCCCTAGGATAAAATATTATAACATAAGCGCAAATTACGATAGTCGATTAGGGATTACTATATATCCAGTGGTTTGATCTCCTAAAACCAAATTTTTTGTTTCACCCCAATACCACCAATATGCACCAATATAAGCACAAATTAAACTATCTAATTTATCTTCTGTAGTTTTCAGGGTAGCCATACTATTAATTTTTTCCATATCTATAAAATTCTCGGAAATTACTAGAGCAGGTTCTAGGGTTGGTAAGATATTGATAATGTATTGGTGCAGTTTTAAAAGTTCTGATTTACGATCAGCTAATCTGCCTTTTTTATATTTCAAAATTTTTTCTAACTGAAGCAAATTAACTATAGCTGGATGGGGGAAAACTTCTATTTGAAAACGTCCTAGTTTTTGAGTTTCAATTGTTGGTGCATGAATAAATTCTCTTGTTTCCAAACTAATGCCAAATTTGACTGTTCTATCAGCAAAAGGGCGATTAAGATTTGCTGGATAACATCCTGCATGATAACGACCAAAATATTTATGAGTCAGTTTATCTGGAAGTCTAGTTCCTGTTTGATTGGGAATTATTGTTGGAGCATCTACAGCAATTAGAGCTGGAGTTGATAGGGGAGTTAAATTATCAATCCAATTGAGAATATATTCAATTTCTAGTATGCAGTCTAAGTCTAATATTTTTAACTTTTTGTCTGAGTATTCTAGACAGCACAAACCACTTTTGCCAGAACGCCAACCCAGGTCAATTCCAATAAATTTCATCATAGTTAGGGAGTAGGGAGTAAGAAGTAGGGTGAGACTAATTTAAACGGGAAGCTTTCAAACTGATTTTCTGGTAATTTATGGAATAATTTGAGTTATTTAGGAGTAACAAAAAGTTTTTCATTATTGTCATAGTTAGGGAGTAGGGTGAGACTGATTTAAAGGGGAAGTTTTCAAACTAATTTTCTGGAAATTGCTGGAAGAATTCGAGTTATTTAGGAGTAACAAAAAGTTTTTCATTATTGTCATAGTTAGGGAGTAAGAAGTAGGAAGTAGAGAGTAGGGTGAGACTGATTTAAAGAGGAAGCTTTTAACCTGATTTTCTGGAAATTGATGGAATAATTTGAGTTATTTAGGAGTAACAAAAGTTTTTTCATTATTGTCATAGTTAGGAAGTAAGAAGTAGGAAGTAGAGAGTAGGGTGAGACTGATTTAAAGGGGAGGCTTTCAAACTAATTTTCTGGAAATTGCTGGAAGAATTCGAGTTATTTAGGAGTAACAAAAAGTTTTTCATTATTGTCATAGTTAGGGAGTAAGAAGTAGGAAGTAGAGAGTAGGGTGAGACTGATTTAAAACTGATTTAAAGAGGAAGCTTTTAACCTGATTTTCTGGAAATTGATGGAATAATTCAAGTTATTTAGGAGTAACAAAAGTTTTTTTATTTCAGGGAGAAAATTTTTCTAGGAATTGCCTTACCTAAAGTAATCGCCCTAGTCGCCATAAACATTGCTAAAGCTAACCATAATACATGATTACTTTTTAACAACCAACCCAACATAGCAAAGGGTAAAAATCCTACCAAACTAGCAACTAAAGTATAATTTCTCAATAAATTTCCTTCAGTTAAACCGAGAAAATAACCATCTAACATATAAGCCATGCCCCCAAATCCCAAGACAGGTATTAACCATAAAACATAACTACTGATATTATTAATAACTTCAGCATGATTAGTCAACAAACTAAATAAAGGAGCCGGGAATAAACAGAAGATTAAAGCAAAAATTAACCCGATACTCACACTAATTATTCCTGATAATTTTACCAATACCCTTAACTCTTGTTGATTTCCCTCACCATAACTTTTACCTGCTAAACTTTCTGTGGCAAAAGCTAAACCGTCAATAAAATAAGCGGCTAATGTCACTACTTGTAATAACAGAGTATTAGTTGCTAAAACTAAAGTATTTATGTATGAACTTAAATTAGTAAATATAGCAAAAGTAGAAATTAAAGCCAAAGTGCGAATCAGAATATCTCGATTGAGAATAAAAGTTTCTCTAATTACTTGAGGTTGCCAAATATCTTTGATTAACGGAGGAATTTCTGCCAAAGAGATTAACTTAAAAATACAAATTATCCCTACGACTAAAGTAATATATTGACTTATTGCTGTAGCAGTACCAGCACCGCTACTTTCCCATCCCCAACGGACGATAAAAATATAGTCTAAGATAATATTTGTGCCTTTATTAACTACTGATAATAGTAAAACTTTTCCTCCTTGTTCGAGTCCTAAAAACCAACCTATTAATACGAAGTTTAATAAGGTAGCAGGGGCACCCCAAATTAAACTTTCATAGTAACTAATACCACTAGCTTTTACTTCTGGAGTTGCACTAAGTAAACTAAAACCAATTTCTCGCAAAGGATATTTGAAAATTAGAATTATTATGGCAATAGCTAAAGCAATTAAACAATTTCGTAGACAAATTTGCTTGACTTCGCGATTGTTTTCACTTCCTCTAGCTTGAGCAGTTGTACCAGTCGTACTCATGCGTAAAAAGCCAAAAGTCCAGTAAATATAGTTAAACAAAACTGTGGCTAGGGAAACTCCTGCTAAGTGACGAATTTCATCTAAATAACCTAGAAAAGCTAAGTCTACTAGACTCGCTAAAGGCACCATTAAATTAGATAAAATGTTGATTAAAGCTAATCTCAGAAAGTCATTATGAATAACTAATTTCATATTTAAAAAAATGTTATGAATAAAAAAGGCAATTGAAAGACTTTAAATGAAATTTCTCTTTGAATCAAAAGAAAAACTCCGCGGTTATAAATGGTATTTAAGCTATTCATTAACTTCTGATTCTTGTACCTTTTCAATCTAATGGCTCCCCTATCTGACTCCTAGAAACAGCATAATTACTTGTAACAAATATCGATCGATAATGTCATAATATTTAGCTGATGTAAATAGTATCAGAGACTGTTTGTAAAATAAGTATTAAGAGATTTGTTGAGTAACTAAAATCTGAAAGTGGTAGTAATTCAAGGGATTGAAATCTGTGAGACACAGAGGTGTTCGGTACATATATTCCTAGATTTTTAAGTGACAAATAGTTCTCTTGATTTCTTCCTGCTTATTCTCTTTTCCCTGTTCCCAGTTCCCAGTTAAGTGTTCCCTATCTCCTTTTTATATTTTCTTTGCAAACAATCTCTTAGATAGTTAATAATCATCAAAAAAATAACTAAAACGACCAGAGTAATAAGATATTTTTTGACGTACGGGAAGATTGAGTACGGATGATTTTTTATCAGTTTTCTTTTTGACTTTTTTTACAAAAGATTTCAGAGAACGGGGCGACCAACATTTTTTATTAAATGCTACAATTAATTTCTCAATATTAGAGTCGTATGCAAAAAATGAGTCAGTTTGATACGTCGAAGGTGAACAAAATTTAGAGTTTTTTTGAAAATAGTCTAATCCCTTGCAAATCAAATAAGCTACAACTGTACAACAATTATTTTTGAGACAATGATATTGAGTTTTTTCTTCTGATAAATCATTCTGTAAATACTTTTGATAAAACTCTCTGATCCGAGATTCATTTAAACCATAAATAACAATTCGATCATCAGGTTTACGATTCCTGCGAGCGCAATCTTTTTTAAAGGAAATCGGTTTTTCTCTAGGAATAAAACTATCGACTATGATAGATTGCAAAGAAGCATATTTATTAGGGTTCGGTAAAAAAGCTATAGAGTTTTCAATTTTAGGATGATGACTTATATAAATTTCATCTGTAGGGTTTTTGTCATTAATAATATGCATAGAAACGTGACCTACATTTAACCCGTATATAACATTATATGCAGTATATCCAAATGTACCTTTCCAAAAATTAATTATCACTGCCATTTCAGTTATCAATTATTAGTTATCAGTTATCAGTACCTCAGTTGATTTTTGTTCATCCTCTTAAAAGAGGAAGTTTAAGAGGTTATTTTTAGCTCAGGAAATTGTATTACTATTCCCTATAATTCATTTAAAATTAGGTACTGATTAAATATAGCTCAAATTCTACATCTTTTCAAGATAATTTTGTTGACTACTGATAATAGAGTTGATAAATTTTTCAAAGCCATTACTCTAAGAATTTTGTTGATAAATAATTGTTCAACGTCTAGAAAATCAAAGTCTACCTACCGAAAAATTTTGCTTTAAAGCCTCCCCTTGGATAGGGGATAATAAATAAAAATTTTCATTATTAGTCAATCCTCTCCTTGAAAAGAAGAGGTAATTATTAATTATTCATTATTAATTATTAATTGTTAAAAGGATTTTTTTGAAATGGTGAATTACAGTTTCTCTGAGAATATTTCCCTGGTGAAGTAAACACCGACGCGGGCAGGATACCCGCACTGGGAACATTCAATATCAACTAAAAAACTACTGTAACTATTTTCGACGATTGAGGCATTTTCTTTTGTTTTGAACTGGAGATAAATCTTCTACTTTCGTAAATTCAATAGTTTGATTTAGTGGCATATTATAAACTCTGAACATAGTAAAACCGGCACTACCAATTGCCAGAAATCCCAGAATGCTAATTAATACTATTTGAGTCAATTTTTTTGTTCGAGAAGGGGCTAATACTTCTAAGGGAATTAAAGCATCAAGAGCTAATTCTGCTGATGAATACCTATCTTTATAATTAGGTTGTACCATTTTTTCTAGCCAGACAATGAGGTCTTGACTGAGGTGCTTTACTTGCTGCTGAAAATTAATTTTTCCTGTCTCATCCATGAGACTGCCTACTTCTGTTGCCGGGGTGTTTGTTAATAAACAAATTAATGTTGCACCGAGACTATATAAGTCTGATGCTGTTGTTAATTCGCGATTAAACATTTGTTCTGGAGGCATAAATCCTAATGTACCTTTGACTACGCTACTAACAGCAACTTCTCCTCCTCCTATCCTGGCAAAACCAAAGTCTACTAAGCTAATGTTCATCTGGTTATCTATTAGAATGTTTTCTGGTTTTAGGTCTCTATGAATGACAGGTGGAATTTGGTCTTGGAGGTATTTAAGAATTTCTAGAACTGAAATTGCTATTTGTTTAATTTGTTGGGGTTGCCATTTTTCAGAGGTTGCTAAACTTGCTAAAGAAGTAGCGTTTTTATATTCTTGTACCATGCAAAAACCTGACGGTGTTTGGAAGGAATCTAAGTAGTGGGGAATACTAGGATGATCGAGTGTTTTTAATACTTGAACTTCTCTTTCATAAGCTTGATATTCTGACCAATGGGCTCCGGTTTTAGCAAATTGAAATTGTTTAACTACTACTGTTTTTTGAGTGTTAATTTCTGTGGCAAGATAGGTTACTCTTCCACCTGCACGGTTGTGTCCGAGTTCTTTGATTATTTGATAGCCGTAATTGGAAAAATTGGGGTAATTGTTCATTGTAATTAGTAGGTTTATATAGATAATTAATAATTAACAATTAATAATTAATCTATTCGGTTTAAAGCCTCTCTTTTAATAGAGCTGCTCGCTACTCTTGCCGAGACTAAAATTATCCTATAAATAATAGGAATAAATTAAATTCTGAAATCTAATTCCAGAATACTATATTTTGATTATGGTTTAATTAAGTTTGGCTCTGCTTTTCTGTATTTAGAAAATATTTTAGCCGATTGAAATAATAAGTAAATTAAGGGTATTAGAGTAGCAGCAAGAGAGGCGATAAATCCTCCTGCTGAGACTAAAATTTATCCTAAATTATTTTATAGCCTTGATCAGAAAATTTGTGGTAATTATTCAGAGGTTTTTGGTAGATTTTAAGGAACACAAAGTCGCTAAATTATTGGATATTTTTCCTAATACTTGCATTGTGGTTATGGTTGAATTAAATTTGGCTCTGCTTTTCTGTATTTAAAAAATATTTTGATAGGTTTGGATACTAAGTAAATTAGGGGGATTAGAGTAGCAAACATAGAGACGATCGCTATTCCTAGTGAGACTAAAATCTGTCCTAAAGTAAAGCAGTGTAGTTGTAGTAGAACTTCAAGAAAATTTTTTAAAGTTACACCTAAGCTCAAGTAAAATCCTATTGTTAAAAGAAATATAAGTTTTTTTTCCTGTTCAGAAAATAATAGATTTTTTATGAAAATTTTACCAGTAGTTGTTACGCTGTGCTCCCAGAAAGCATCTAATGGTATAGATATTACTACCCATATCATAGATATTAGTGCCCAAAAAATAGACATTAATGACAACCCAAAAAGAGGATTGAATGGAAATAAATTATAACCAAAAAATACAAAAGTTCCCATCAGTACAAATTCACCTAAAAAGAACATGAAAATGGAGATATATTTTAATTTAGGCACACTACCAGTTTTCACCTTAACATTTATAGTTTCAATTTCTGATGTTGAATTACTGTGTAAAAATATCTTCCTTTTATGAATTTCATTTTCTACTAACTTACTGGTATCTAGTGTGATTTTACACTCTACATTATTGCCTTCAAATTTCTGAGATGAAAATGAAATCCAACTATGTTCATAAGGAGTGTGAGGAGGATCGTTAACATGGGGAGCAACTTCCAATCTACCGAATAAAATTGTTTCTGGAATTGGATTACTAACTATTATTATTTCTGTTAATTTTTCTCCCCATTTATCGCTAGCAAATTCCAGATTTGTTCGACTAATTCTGACTTTAGGTAAACGATTGATATTTAAAACTAGAAGATCGATTAAAGCTGCCTCAGCATTTTCATATCTATCAGTATATTTTGGTTCTGTTATCTTTTCCAACCAATTAATCCAACCCCTTTCTAATGGTGGTACTAAATGACGAAAAATAATCCGATAATTAGCATCTATTAAATTACCAATATCTGCGGATTTTATCCCTGTTAATAAACAAATTAATGTCGCACCAAGACTATATAAATCTGATGCTGTTGTTAATTTACGATTAAACATTTGTTCGGGAGACATAAATCCCATCGTACCTTTAACAACACTACTTGCTGCTATTTCTCCGCCTCCCATTCTGGCAAAACCAAAGTCTACTAAATAAACTTTTAACTCCTCGTCAATTAAAATATTTTCCGGTTTAATATCTCGATGAATAACAGGTTGTGGTTGATTTTGGAGATAGATTAAAATTTCTAAAATCGAAATAGCAATCTGTTTAATTTCTTGGGGTTGCCACTGACGAGAAATTACAGCAGATTCTGCATCAATATATTCTTGAATCATGCAGAAACCATCGGCAGTTTGAAAAGAATCTAAGTATTGAGGAATCCCTGGATGATTGAGACTTTTTAAAACTGCAATTTCTTGTTCGTAAGCATCATATTCTGCCCAAGTTGCTCCTAATTTAGCAAATTGAAATTGTTTGATAACTACGTTTTTTTGAGTATGGATATTTTCAGCTAAATAAGTGACTCGCCCACCAATATTATTGTGTCCGAATTCTCTAATTATTTGATAGCCTTGGTCAGAAAAGTTGGGGTAATTATTCATGGGTTTTTAGTAGATTTTAAAGAACACGAAACAGTGAAATTATTGGAGATTTTTCCTAATACTTACATAGTGGTTATGGTTTAATTAAGTTTGGCTCTGCTTTTGTGTATTTAGAAAATATTTTTACAGGTTTGAATAATAAGTAAATTAGGGTAATTAGAGTCACAGAAAGACAAGCGATCGCTACTATTGCTGAGAATAAAATTTCTCCTAAAGTAAAGCAGTGTGTTTGATAAATGACTTCAGAAAAAAGCTTAAAAGTTATAATTAAGCTAAGGTCTAGTCCTATTGTTAAAAGAGCTATAAGTCTTTTTTTTGCTTCGGATAACAATTGATCTATCTTATCTTTAGGTATTTCAGTTTTTTTTATGAATGAATCTATTTTTGAGACAAAATAAACACAAGAAAGAAATACAACAAAGGGCGAAAGACCCCCAATTACTAAAATCATTAGTATAGTAAAAACATCAGAAACTCTTATGACTTGAGGAATTTTTTCGTTTCTGACATTAAATGGGAAACCATAAACAAGTACTGCTATAAAAATTATTACTACCGAAGGAATTAATTTTACTGTATTGATTTGCAATAAATTAAAACCGTAAAATATAAACATTGCCACGAGAAAGCAACTAAAAAAGAACATCAAAACGGAGCCAGCTTTTAATTTAGGCACACTAGCAGTTTTCACTTGAATATTTATCTTCAGGGTTTCTGATGCTGAATTATTATGTAAAATTATCTCCCTTTTATGAGTTTCATTTTCTACTAACTTACTGGTATCTAGTGTGATTTTACACTCTACATTATTGCCTTCAAATTTCTGAGATGAAAATGAAATCCAACTATGTTCATAAGGAGTATGAGGAGGGTCATTAACATGGGGAATAACTTCCAATCTACCAAATAAAGTTGTTTCTGGAATTGGATTACTAACTATTATTATTTCTGTTAATTTTTCTCCCCATTTATCGCTAGTAAATTCCAGATTTGTTTGACTAATTCTGACTTTAGGTAAACGATTTACATCTAAAGGTTGAAGAACAGCTAAAGCCTCCTCAGCATTTTCATATCTATCAGTATATTTTGGTTCTGTTATCTTTTCCAACCAATTAATCCAACCCCTTTCTAATGGTGGTACTAAATGACGAAAAATAATCCGATAATTAGCATCTATTAAATTACCAATATCTGCGGATTTTATCCCTGTTAATAAACAAATTAATGTCGCACCAAGACTATATAAATCTGATGCTGTTGTTAATTTACGATTAAACATTTGTTCGGGAGACATAAATCCCATCGTACCTTTAACAACACTACTTGCTGCTATTTCTCCGCCTCCCATTCTGGCAAAACCAAAGTCTACTAAATAAACTTTTAACTCCTCGTCAATTAAAATATTTTCCGGTTTAATATCTCGATGAATAACAGGTTGTGGTTGATTTTGGAGATAGATTAAAATTTCTAAAATCGAAATAGCAATCTGTTTAATTTCTTGGGGTTGCCACTGACGAGAAATTACAGCAGATTCTGCATCAATATATTCTTGAATCATGCAGAAACCATCGGCAGTTTGAAAAGAATCTAAGTATTGAGGAATCCCTGGATGATTGAGACTTTTTAAAACTGCAATTTCTTGTTCGTAAGCATCATATTCTGCCCAAGTTGCTCCTAATTTAGCAAATTGAAATTGTTT
>NZ_JAAHHT010000094.1:0-2246 GCF_010672085.1 Okeania sp. SIO3I5 | reverse complement strand
CAGTTTGAAAAGAATCTAAGTATTGAGGAATCCCTGGATGATTGAGACTTTTTAAAACTGCAATTTCTTGTTCGTAAGCATCATATTCTGCCCAAGTTGCTCCTAATTTAGCAAATTGAAATTGTTTAATAACTACATTTTTTTGAGTCTTGATATTTTCAGCTAAATAAGTAACTCGCCCACCAATATTATTGTGACCAAGTTCTCTAATTATTTGATAGCTATGGGCAGAAAAATAGGGGTAATTATTCATAGGTTTTTAGTAGATTTTAAGGAACATGAAGCAGTTCAATTATCGGATATTTTTCCTAATACTTACATTTTGATTATGTCTTACATTAATTTTGGCTCAGATTTTTGTATTTAGCTATTATTTTCATAAATTTTAATCTTACGTCAAATAGGAGTATTAGAGTAATAAAAAGAAAGGCGATCGCTACTCCTACTAATAGTTTTATTAGAAATAAAAGTATGGTCGATCAGTTGTCAGTTCAAGATAATTGTTTTTGACTACTGATAATAGCGTTGATAAATTTTTCAAAGTCACTACCGTAAGAAGTTTGTTGAGAAATAATCATCCAACATTGAGAAAATGCAGGTTTATTGAAACTTGCTTTTATGCCTGATTCCCAAATTTTCCATAGTTTTTTATCAATCAATTTTAAGTCATGGTATAAAGAATATTCTTCAAAACATAAATCGAAATATAGCCACATATAACGGAGAATTTTGATTCTTTCTGCTCTATCAAGATGGTTGATGTCAAAGTTGGAATATAAAACACTTTTGGGTAAGTTTCCAATTATTTCTTGATATCTTTATTGTATATTCGCCAATATTTGCTACTAAAAGTTGTTTCTTAACACCTTTATTCTGTGACAAAATACTGAATAAAGATATAACTAGAGCGATAGTTGCAATAACGTCACTTGGATCGAGTTTCATAATTCACCTGTAAATTAATAAAGACAATTATAAGCTGAAATAGCTATTTTTTCTTTGACATTTTTTATTAACATCTTTTTTCACTTGTTTAGCAAAATATTCAAGAGTTCGTGGAGACCAAAATTTATTTTTAAAATCAAAGTTTAAAATCCATATTTCAATATTGAAGTACATAAAAACAGAAACTATAAATAAAATTATTATTATAGAAATTCGTACAATTAATATAATGATAGCCGAGGTTAAATCAAATATTCGAGGTATGATTAGAGGGATAATATACCTGTCAAAGATTCCTAAAACACAAACTAAAATCAAAAAAAGTATCTGTCTTTTGTAATCAGGTTGATTTGTTTCAGCTAAACAAAAATAGCAAGGTTTTTTAGAACACCCTAATCCCTCACGAATAAAATATGCTATGACAGCAGAACAATTATTTTTTCTAACATGATATTGACTCTCAAACTCTGGTAAATCATTGTTAAAGTACCTTTGATAAAATTCCCTAATTTTAGACTCGTTTAAACCTGAAATATTAATCTGACTATCTGGTTTACGTTTTCTATTTTTACAATCTTCATCAAAAGAAATCCATTCTGCTTTTGGAGTAAAACTATCTTCTAGAGCATACTGCTTTGAAGTATCTTTGTTGTTAAACTTTCCCTGAGAGTTTCCAGAATCTGTTGTTTGAGGACGATGACTTATATAAATTGTATCTTCTGGATTTTCATCATTAATAACTAACATCGAAGCATGACCAACATCTTTGCCATAAATAGCATTCCACACAGTAAACTGAGGAAGTTCGCCTCGCCAAATATTAGCTATAACTGTCATAATATTTACCTCATGTAAAAAATATTGAATAGTTGGATAATTTCAAATAAATACCTAAAATTCTAATTTTTACAATCACATTTGCTTCGATTTATAGAATTAAATCTTGATCTTAACAAAGCTAGATTGTGGTATTTAATTTAACATTTTTTATGAGTCATTTTTTTAACTTTTTCAGCAAAATTTTCAATAGTTTGGACTGACCAAAATTTATTATCACTAAAAAAATTTATAATACTTATCGCTGCACTTTGAGCTAAAGAAGCTTGACAACCAGAACCAAAATAAAAAACTAAGCCTTTTGATTTATTCTCTTCAACAGAATTAAAAACTTCTGATTTATTCTCTTCAGCAGAACAAAAATAGCAACACTCCTGCTCTGGACACTTTAATCCCTTCCGAATAAAATATGCCACAACAGCACAACAATTGTTTTTTCTGACATGATATTGACTTTCATATTC
>NZ_JAAHHT010000093.1:4680-32797 GCF_010672085.1 Okeania sp. SIO3I5 | reverse complement strand
TCCCCTCTTCCCACCCCTCCCCCTCTTCCCACACCTCCCCCTCTTCCCACACCTCCCCCTCTTCCCACACCTCCCCCTCCTCCCACACTTCCCACACTTCCCACACCTCCGACACTTCCCACACCTCCGACACTATTTCCTTGTAAAATAAATATTGTTGAGTTTCAGTAAAGGCAAAAGCAATGAGTTTAGAAAAAGATTTGTTCAAAGCATACACAAGACCTATGAAAGAAAAAGATTTATTTAAAGCGCTGAATAAATCTGCCAAATCAATATCTAAAAGGGCTACTTCTGCTATTAAACAACCACAAGAATTTGGTTTAAAGAAAAAAGGTCAGGATAAGATATTGAAATCCAATCTCAAGTCCGCTAATTGGTTGCGATCGCTGTTTGTTAGAAAATAATTATGCTGCCTTAAAGTTGATAGTAATTACTCAATTTTATCGCTTTTATATACCCTATCTTTTAAAGCTTGGTGGGGAATTATTATTGATTGTCTTCCTCATCAAAATATTATAATTATCCAATTACCAGAAGCCCGAATGGCTTAAGTAATAAGTAATGAGTAAGGAGTAATGAGTAAGGAGTAAGGAGTAAGGAGTAATGAGTAAGGAGTAAGGAGTAATGAGTAATAAGTAATAAGTAATAAGTAATAAGTAAAATCAAGCCCGTTGATGTTGGTTTAAAGCCTCTTCATTTATGAATAAAAATTCAAAAAATTAGGTGCATTTCATATTTGCCAAAATACTTTTTTCCTATTCCTTATTCTCTCTTCCTTGTTCCCAGTTAAGTGTTCCCTAAAAGCAATAATTTTTTGGCTTTCTTCTTGCATTGAGATGCACAAAAAAAATGATAATTTTTTTGAATCCTCTGACTTGACTGCGAAATGCTGCGCAAACAGGCAGAGGTATTACTTATTACTTATTACTTAACACTTATTACTTGTGAATAATATGTAGACTGAAACAGAAAATCCAAAAATTATATGTGTAGATTACTAGGTTACCTTGGTGAGCCAATTTTATTAGAGTCTATTCTTACTAAACCAGCACATTCATTAATAGTTCAAGGTTATAAACCCCAAGAAATGCAAGAAGCACTAATAAATGCTGACGGTTTTGGGCTAGGTTGGTATCATACTCAAAAACAGACTGCACCTTTTAGTTATAAAAATATTCAGCCAATATGGAATGATATAAATCTCAAGAATCTTGGTCGTTATATAGAGTCAAACTGTATTCTAGGTCATGTCAGAAGTGCAACTCCTGGTCAAGCAATTGATATTAGTAACTGTCAGCCATTTAATTACAAAAATATACTATTTATTCACAATGGATATATTGATAAATTCCGATTTACTCTTTATAAACTCATACGAGATTACCTGGAAGAAATGCCATATTTATTGATTAAAGGTAATACGGACTCAGAACATATTTTCGCATTACTAATTAATGAAATTATCGAAATAATTAACTCCGATTTTCAAGAAGCTTTACAGAATATATTAATGCTTTTGACGGAAATTGCTCGGCTACATAAAGTCAGATTTTTGGCTAATACAATTATTACAGACGGAGAGCAATTAGTTGCCTCTAGATTTGCTAAAGGTGCAATTCCACCGAGTCTTTATTGGTTAAAAAATTCTCCTAAGTTTCCTAATTCTGTAATTGTAGCTTCTGAGCCTTTGTTTGCAGATAATTGGCAAAAACTTCCAGAACAAAGCATCATTAAAGTTAGCAAAAATCTCAATCTTGAAATCTATCAAATGTGAAAATTAAAATATTTTTTTAGTAGATAAAAATTGGTAATTTTGATGCCTATTGATTAAAACTCTTTAAGACCATAGCACTAAGATATTACTTACTATTTTTTGTACATATAGTCAATAACTCAATTCTAATACTAAATTCATCAGAAGTTGCATAGAATAAAATTTTAATCAGAGTTGACATGACATAAAAACAGGGAAGTTAATGAATTCATAATTCTGTGCAGCTTCATATAAAAATGGTATAAATTCAAAAAAATTATAATTTTCTCAGGCTCAAGTAAGTTATTAAGTAGATAGGTACGAAAAAATCAAAGTATGTAACGAAAAGTAAAAATCTCAAAAACCTCTTCCCTTCTGCCTTATCAGAACAACAATTTTTAACACCTACCTACTGGACTGACACACCTTAAATAGTGCGTTAGACGGGGAGGGTGGGAAGGGTGGGAAGTGTGGGAAGTGTGGGAAGTGTGGGGAGGGTGGGGAGGGTGGGGAGGGTGGGGAGGAAAAGATACCTAGAAACAAAAATCTATTGCACAGTTATAGCTGTGTCAGTCTACTACTTATACTTAGTTATTTGTTGGTTTAAAATTATAAAAGTTTGAAAAAATATTACTACATTAACTTTTTTTTTAATAATTAGGGAAGGCAACAGTTTAGTAACCTACAGTCAAGTTTTTCCCTAATCCCTATTCCCTTTTTGACAACTGATAACGGAAATAATTATAACTATCTTTTTTGGATTTGCTATAGCGTTTTTCAGCAATTGTGAGGTACACCTATATTTGTTTGTATTCTATTGCCTCCATACCTATTCCCAGTTAAGTGCTCCCTAAAACCAAGGAATGCGCGTACCTTATCCTCCTTGGAGATTGCCATATTAGACCTCTCCAAAAATTCAAAATAGAATCAATTCTTATCCATAAATTATCAATTATTTCCCCCTACTCCCTACTCCCTACTCCCTCTTTTCTCAAGATGTATATTAGAGAGAGAATAAGCGATCGCTTATCAATCAAAGAAAACTTAACAATAATCCTTCATAAAATTTAATCATATTAATAATTGAATAAGTGGTAGGATTCAGTATTAAGAAATATTGAATTAGTGCATCCATAAACCTAAGATTTATTGTGTGGAAAAAACTCTAAAATCATCTGGATTGTATATTTTTTTAGACAATCAAAGGATGATTAGTATCCCTAGTAAATTGCTGATTAACCAAGAAAAAAAGGAGAATAATTAGTGTCTGAAGTCGCTACTAAAAATATTACATTCTGGAATACTACTGGTTATAATTACCCGGGATTTGGACAAACAGTAGAAGTCCCTGATGGTTTAGGTGGTACAATAGGTATTACTTATAATCGGATAGACTATGATGACCGCGCCTGGAGAGGAAAGCCAGATGGTGATACTCCCGTTACGCCAAATCGCTTCCTCTCTGGGGAAATAGAGAATAAATTTAGCTTAACGGGCAAGGCAAAAGCCATCACTGCGACTATGCCTCTCATCAGAACTTTAGGAAATGAAAATAACTATTCTATCACCCTAGATTTTAGTAAATACAAAGCTTCTGCAGCAGGTTCTAAAGCAACTGATGGTGCAACGTCTGGTGACACCTATTTAGCTATATCAAGATTCTTCAACGGTAGCAAAGCTGGATATACAACGATAAAAGTCACAGGAAAAACCCTAGATGGTAGTGAACTTAACTTAGGTGATTGGAAATTATTCAATAGTGGAACTCTTGGTAAAGGCAATAATACTCGGGTATTCCTAGATGCTGCTACTCAAACTATTTCTGGTAAAAACTCTCAAGGGAAACAAGAGTTATCCCCAACTCCACCAAACCCTGGTACTTCTTTTGGTACAGATACAGCTTTAGGTTTGTTTGAGTTACCAAGTAATCAACGTTATGTATCTATTACTCTTAGTTTCAAACAGAAAAAAATTCAGGGTGTAACACCTAACGATTTACATGATATTTATGTTGCTAGCAATACTACCTCTACAAGTCCAGTTGATGAAGTTCCTGAAACTAAACCTATAGATATAAATAATGGTTTACAACTGAATCTGCCACTGAATGAAATAGTCGAAAATGCTGAATCAGAAAAAGAAGTTGTTGATGTTTCAGGTAAAAAACTCAATGGCAAAGTTAATGGGGCAACAGTTGTAGCGGACTCTCGCTTTGGCAGTTGTATCAACTTTGATGGAGTGGATGATTATATTGAACTACCAACAACAACTATTCCTCAGACTGGTGAAATAACAATTAGTTTTTGGACAAATGGTGGCAAGTCTCTACCCAAGTATGCTTCTATTATCTTGGCAGAAGATAAGGGTAGTAACAGGGTAGTTAACATTCATTTACCTTGGTCAGACAGTACCGTATACTTTGATTGTGGAAATCAAACAAGTTCTTTTGACAGAATACAACAAGTAGCTCAAGCTGTTGATTTTAAAGATAAATGGACTTACTGGGTATTTACTAAGAATGTGACTACAGGCGAGATGAAAATCTATCAGAATGGCACTTTATGCCAAAGTGACACTGGTAAAAACACACAACTAAGTTCAGTTACTCGGGTGAGGTTAGGTTGTGGAGTAGGGTATCCAAGTATTGGATTCTATGATGGTAAAGTTGCTCATCTACGAATTTATGACCGAGTGTTGTCTCCTGAAGAGATTAACGAATGTATTAAGGTAGATCAAACACCACGACCACCTGTAGATCAAAGTTTACAACTGCATCTACCACTGAATAAAATTGTCGAAAATGCTGAATCAGAAAAAGAAATTGTTGATGCTTCAGGTAAAAAACTTAATGGCAAAGTTCATGGTGCAACAGTTGTACCTGACTCGCGCTTTGGCAGTTGTATCAACTTTGATGGAGTAGATGATTATATCGAACTACCAACAGAAACTATTCCTCAGACTGGTGAAATAACAATTAGTTTGTGGGCAAATGGTGGCAAATCTCTACCCAAAGGTTGTTCGATCATGTCTGGACGAGACCAAAGTAATAAGGTTATTGTTAATATTGAGTTACCTTGGTCAGATAGTATGATTAATTTTGACTGTGGACGAAAAGATGGTTCACCAGAGCGAGTGAAAAAAATAGGTGAGGCGGTTGATTTTAAGGATAAATGGCACAACTGGGTATTTACGAAAAATGTATCCACAGGTGAGATGCAAATCTATCAGGATGGTGTTCTGTGGCAAAATGCTACAGCTAAGAATGAACCAATAAGTTCAATCGCTCAGGTGAAGTTTGGAACTGGTTATGGATTTTATGATGGTAAAGTTGCTCATCTACGAATTTATGACCGAGTGTTATCGCCAGAAGAAATTAAGGAATGTATTAAGGTAGATCAAACACCAACTGTGGTAGAGGAACCAACACCTCCTGCTGTGGTAGAGGAACCAACACCTCCTGCTGTGGTAGAAGAACCAACAACTCCTGCTGTGGTAGAAGAACCAACAACTCCACCTACTGAAACTACCCAAAAACCTATGGAATATCAAATTTATCAAGTAAAAGGTAATCCGACAATTAAAACCGGATATCCAGCGTCAGAATGGACTGCAGTCATTGCTGGATTTAATTGCGGAGCACAGCAGAAACACAAAGCAACAGCATTAACGATCATGCCTGTTGTAGATGATGGAGAATGGAAAATCAAGTGCGATATTAAAGATGCAGACGATCGCTATTGGGATGTAGCAGTTTTGTTTATCACGAATAAAATAGTAAATAGGTTAAACAATTTCTACCGTTAAATAGTTGGTGTTTGCTAAAGCGCAAAAATATAGACTATCCTAGACAAATATGTACAAAATGTCTAGGATATGAAACAATCACAAAGAATGCAGAAAGATTAGGAGTTAGCGTCAAAACAAGTACAGCGTTGGGATAATTGTAGTAAGTTAAAAGCCAAACCCGTATAGGTCAAATCACCGCTACTATATTGAAGAAGATTTAACAGTAGCAAAGCGATTTTAGCCTGTTCTGAAAGATAAATTATATCATGTCCGGTAGCATTGTTTGTGTTAAAAATTGAGTTTCAATTAGAAGAAAAGCTTCTGCCTTCCTTTCTACTAAGTGTAAGTATTCAACCGAACGTGATATTACGCAAATTAACCTTGAAAACGCGATATGTAGGGGTGAATGGCATTCGCCCTCACTTGATTTAGTGTCCGTGGGTAAGTCCTGAATATTATATCATGTTCGGATAATCACTTATAAAAAAATCTTTTTCCTTTGAACCTTTCTTTTCCTTCTGCCTTATGCCCTCTGCCTTCTGCCTTATGCCCTCTGCCTTCTGCCTTCCTTACTCAATCGTGTAAGTATTTAACCGAACATGATCTTAGATATCTCCGATCATTAAAAATCAAATCAATTATCGCCCAAAAATCATTAATTCTTTCCCCCTAATCTCTACTCCCTACTCCCTACTCCCTCTTTTTCGGAGAGGTCTATTATAAACGGCAGTTATTCTAGCACTACGTTATCCTTGAACATAGATAGGATTATAGCACTTTTCATTAACATAGAATACAGAGATTTTGGCTGAAAGGCACTTATGCTGAGGGCAAAGTGCCTAATTCTGAGGTCTCCTACGGGAGGCCTACTGTGCGGAAATAATTCCGCACACAGCCCCTCCAGAATGTAAGACGCATATCTGAGATGCAGAAGTTTTGTAATCAACATTAGTGAAAACCGCTATAAATATTCCAAAATTAGAAATTGCTCCTAATATTGGACTAGCAAACAGAAAACTTAACAATAATCCTTGGCAAAGAAAAAGACTGAAGGTGTAATACTTAACGATTTACATGATATTTATGTTGCTAGCAATACTACCTCTACAGGTCCAGTTGCTCCAACTGTGACAACTCAAAAACCCATGGAATATCAAATTTATCAGGTAAAAGGTAATCCCACAATTAAAACCGGATATCTAGGATCAGAATGGACTGCAGTCATTGCCGGATTTAATTGCGGAGCACAGCAGAAACATAAAGCAACAGCATTAACAATCATGCCTGTTGTCGATGATGGAGAGTGGAAAATCAAGTGCGATATTAAAGATGCAGACGATCGCTATTGGGATGTGGCAGTTTTATTTATCAGGAATAACATGGTAAATAGAATAAACAACTTCTATCGTTAAATAGCTGTAACCTGAAACTGTATTGGATAGATTTTTTAAGGTAGTTTTTAATGACCAGAAAATAATATCAAATTCGGTAGTATCGCTAAAATCGAATATAGTACGGGTTTGCTGACCAAACCCCTGTCAAACAATGACTAGCCTTAAATTTAACAGGACTTACGCAAATTCTTAGACAATACGTTATATCATCAGGACTTACGCATAACCACTATACCTAGTAGGGGCGTTAATGTTTGCGGAGCATTCCGTAGGAAAGTTGTACGAAGCTAACGGCCGTTTCGGCTGTCGCGGACATAAAACGCCCCTACATCTGGTGTATAATTAAATATTTTGCCTAAGTCCTGATCATGTTCGGTTGAATACTTACACGATTGAGTAAGGAAGGCAGAAGGAAAAGAAAGGTTGAAAGGGAAAAGATTTTTTTAATGCCAAGCATTATCATTATCAGTTACTTTAGGCGGACTTCCTACTATTAAACCAAGCAAACTTCATATTTTGTCAAGATATTTAATCTGAGCAGCTTTTTTCGGGAGTAGGGAAGACAGGAATATTTTGTAAACCAAACCCCTATAAAAAACTGTATGGTTAATTTTCAGCCGATTAAAATAGACTTTATTGATTAGCCAGGAAATTTATTTCCTGATGTGCTATGTATTTTGTCAAGATATTTAACTTCCCTGGCGGGAAGTCCCGCGCTCTCCATCCCCCCTAACCCCCCGTGCATAGGGGGGAGGGGGAGCGTCGGGATGAAAGCCTGGGCCAGGATTTGGATACCTTCATAAGCTAAACGTTCATATGCCCAAGACACAAGCTAGGAGCATTTTGTTATTATCAATGTCAACACAGGGGGAGGACATCACCTCTGTCATGCTCCGCGGTCAGGGTTTCCCAGACGCTCAGAATCCCCCGTTGTCCATCCCCCCTAACCCCCCTTTGAAAGGGGGGAATAGAAGGGCAACGTCGGGAGTATGTCAATTTGATCAGCTTTATCTATCCATAATAAAATGCTGAATCAGGCAAATTACCGCCAAAAAGTTTAGGGTTTTGCTCCAATAAACGAGAATACCAAAACTCTAAATCTTCTTTTGCATCTTTAGCACTTACCATTTCTAGTGACGTATATCCCAGAGATTTTTTAATTACAGGTGCTTTTAAACTTAGATATTTGGCTCCCAATGCAGTAGCATTATCAGGATTTTTTTGTGCCCAATTTATAGCTTCAAATAACCCATTTTGTACAGTTTCAATTACATCCGGATATTGATTAATTATAGAAGTTAAACCTAAAGTTCCTGCCTGGGGAAAACGAGCTGCTCTACCTGTTACTTTTCCCCATTCTTGTTGTAAATTAATCGCCAATTTTATATCTAATCCCTGTTGTTTAGCACGAAGTTCAGCTCCGGTACCAGCACGTTCGGCTAAAAGTGCGGCATCACCACGACTTGCTAATAATAATTGCACTGCTTAAGCAAAGTCTGTAGTGTATTGAATTTTTAAATCTTTCTCTGGGTTTAATCCATTTTCTTTAGCTAAATAAAAGAATAATTGGGAAGGCAAACCGCCTCGGAAAGCTATTAGTAATGTTTTATTTCTCAAATCATCAAAACTACGGATATTCTGAGCAGACCAAATATTTAAAACTCCCCAAACTAAGACATTAAGTAATTTGATGGGAACTTGTTTTTGATATAAATTTGCTGCAAGAGATGTGGGAGTTGCTGATACTTGTAGTTTTCCTGAAACAGCATCTGCTCGGAGTTGATCGTGAGTTTTCCATAAACGAAAATCGACTGTTTCTACTAAGTTTTTAATTTGACTTTGTTCTGCTAAATAAGCCAGCAGAATTGTAATTATAATTGGAGAACCACCCAGTGCTAAACTTGGCAATTTTATTTCTGATTGAGCAATAATTTTTGCTGCTTTAGCTCTGGGGAAATGAGTAGTAAATGTTAAACCAGTTGTGGCTAATATTAATTGTAAAAATTGACGGCCGTTTCCATCTATCATTATGTTAATAATAGTTTTGATTGAACATGATTTTTGACGATAAATTTTTCCATTTATCTTTGAATAAAAATTAATAGGAGTTACACAGAAATCGGGTTTATCAAAGAAATTTCATGGTTTAAAAACAAGAATCATAAAAATATATTCTAACTTCTAACTCTTAGACATCTCCAACAATAAGAAACTGTTTGTATTATGAAGTCTTAAGAGAGTTGTTGAGTCACTAAAATCTAAAAGCGGTAGTACTTCAAGAGATTGAAATTTGGTAGATATAGTGGAAAGGTATATATATTGCCTTTATTTTAACTCTTCAATACTTGTCTTGATTTCTTCGGACCTATTCCCTATTGCCTATTCCCAGTTAAGAGTTAAGTGTTCCCTTTTCCCTATCTCCTTTTTATATTTCCTGATACATTCAGTCTCTAAAAAATAAAATCAATTATCCTACAGAAATTATCAATTATTTCCTCCTACTCCCGACTCCCGACTCCCTCTTTTCTAACTTTTGTGTTGACAACCGAAAACAAGTAGCTATTTCTGGAATCATCAAAAGTTGAGAAAGTATTTTATAAATATAAGCTTCGTTTCTTTTGATTTGAGGTCTATCTGATTGCCATTCATAGACAATTTGACTAGGAGAAGGTGACAAAACAATCAATTTATCTGCCACTAAAACTGCCTCCGCTAAATCATGGGAAACTAAAATAGCTGCCATATTTCGATCGCTCAATAACTTTAACAATAACCCCTGCAAGTCACGTCTTCTACCAATATCTAAAGCACTAAAAGGTTCATCCAACAAAAGTAAATTTGGTTCTACTGCTAATGCTCTTCCTAAAGCAACTCGCTGCTGCATTCCCCCACTTAATTGATGTGGATATTGATTGGCTGCTTTATCAATACCAAGTTGTCTGGCAAGAGCGATCGCTATTTTTTGTCGTTGTTTTTTTCCTATTCTTTTTGCTTTTAAGCCAAAAGCAATATTTTCTAAAGTAGTAAACCAAGGCAGTAGTCTTGGTTCTTGAAAAACATAACTTGTCTGGAAAAACATATTTTTAACCTTACCTGAAGTTACTTTAATCAACCCTGCTATTATTCGTAAAAGCGTAGTTTTCACACACCCAGAAGGTCCTGTTAAACACAATATTTGTCCTGGTTTTACATGAGTATTAATATCATTAAGTACAGTGTTGTTTTTGTATTTGTGATAAATGTCTTCTAAAATTAGCATATTTACTGCTAGTAAAAAAAATAATTTTTGTTGTTCTTACTGAATGAGCAATTATCTTAAATGAGGCTAGTAATCTTGTCAAAAGACATTCTGTCAAACTTTTAAGAGTAGAAACTAAGGAAATTAAGGATTAAGATATCTTTGCTTTTTACCTAAAATTTTTGATTTTATCTAATACAAAGTGTGAAAAAAAAATGCTATAAAAATGGGTGCATCTCATATTTGCCAAAATACTTTTTTCCTATAGCAATCCTAAATAGGTCGTAACAATTCACATAGACTAGAAATAAACTCCAAAACTCTTACTCATTGCCCATTGCCTATTCCTCCCATACCAAAAATAAAGCAGAATTTTTACCACGAATATGCGGAGGATTGCTATATTCCCTATTCTCAGTTAAGTGTTCCCTATGCATCAATAAATTTTTGGCTTTCTTCTTGCATTGAGATGCACCCATAAAAATCTTATGTGAGTTGTAAGATTTTAGTGTTAATTAGGAGCGAGGATTCAGGAGTCAGGAGTTCTACCAAATTCATGCATAGATAGTTATAGTAAAATGATTACAAAAAAGTTAGTAAATGTGCTGCCGATGTAGAGGTTCAATAATGGATAATGGATAATTACCTCTCCCTTTTAGGGAGAGGATTGACTAAAAGGAAAAAATTTATTTCTCTTGGTTGATTGGATATGGCGAGGTTTCCTCGCCATCCCTCAACTGCTTTTTTCCCCTTTATTGGGGAAGCTTTAAACCTGAATTATTTAATTGTTTAATTGTTTAATTGTTTAATTGTTTCAGTAAAAATTAAATTATTTCTGGGAACAAACAATTTGTTATAGTTATCAAACTATTTTTAGTCAATCATGGAAGAATTTTACTATCAGAAAAAATAAATATTATAAGTTCTTATTTCCTGACTCATGACTCCTAATAACAGAGCCATGCTCTGCAATATTTTATGAAATTGGTATTATAATATCAAAGAATTTTGGTTGATATTAAATGTTCTTAAATTCTCTCAAAATCATTCCTGATTGCTATACTTACGTGAAACTTCAATTATTAAGTAATTAACACGATATTTTTAAGCTTTTTAATAATTATTAGCCAATCAGTTAGCATTAATTATGTAAGCATTCAGCTATTAGCAGTCAGCTCTCAGCTTTTTAATAAATGAAACAAGCATTAGTTTTTACCCATAGTTTTAATTCTTTGAAATCACTAAGATGCTAATTTCTCTCCTCAAGATAATGAAATTAATAGCTGATGCTGACCGCTGAATGCTGACTGCTGAATGCTTACTTAATTATTCATATTGTTACTTCTCTTGTATGGAAGTTCATAGAACCTTTCTACCTACTCCCCCTACTTCCCACACGGACTACACGGACCACACTCCCCTACTTCCGCCAAGGTGTTAATAATCTACGAACAGGACGAATAACTAAATATTCAGATATTAAAATCAATACCACCGCTACGAGAACCCACGCCATAACTTCTGCCGTATCCAGATTAATTCTAGCAATATTCATTTCTGCTCCAATACCAGTTTCAGATGATAATAATTCTGACATTATTGCCACTCGCCAAGCTAATCTTAATCCTGATGCGATTGAGGGAAATAAACTAGATAATAAATGAGGATAATATAAATCTACTAATAAATTTTTATCGGAATTTTAAAAGTATTAGCCATTTCTAAAAGCTGTGAATTAATATTTCTCACACCTTCCACAGCTCCAATAAATATAATTGGTAAAGTAGCAACAGCAACAGTAAAGATTGCCGTCGAATTACCAGTACCAAACCAAAGTAATGCAATTACAATCCAAGCAATAGGTGGTACTCCTTGCAAAGCACTAATTAAAGGTCTAATAGCCCGACTAATAAAAGGTTTAATACCAGCTATTATTCCTAAAATTTTTAACATCAAATTCATTAGCTGAAAAACAGGTTTCATGGTCTTACTTTTGAAAACTGGCGAACTAAGTCCTAAATTCATTGCAATTGGATTTGGATCGACCTTAAATATATTATTATTACCATCTAAAAACAATAAAGGATGAACTTGTTCAGCATCAACAAATTCTTTTCCGTACCAACCACTAGCTTCTAACAAACCATCCATTGGATGATTTGTAGGAAATTCATATCCTTGCCACCTACCTATCAGAAACTCTAAGTTTACCGACTCTAACTCATCAAAAAATTTTAAGGCTTCCTCCGTACTAGCTCTTCCATTTTCCAGAGTTGTATTTAATTTTTCTAAAGTGTTCATTTTATACCAATTTTATAAACCTAGTCTACACTACTTATCTTATAGTGAAATGTCAAATAATTCCTGAAATTGCTGTAAGATAAAATTTTTAAGTCTATAAAATCTTACTTTTAATTTTTTAGAACTTACTCAGAAACCGGGTTTATCGACGAAATTGCCTGGTTTAAAGAACAAGAATTAGGGCAATAAACCCGGTTTCTTGTTTTGATGCTTCATTAATAGACTTCGTGGCAGTTGTCAAGGAATAGGGAATAGCGGTGCGACCCCGCGACGACGACAGCTCGCTTGCGGTCGGACCCCGCGACGACGACAGCTCGCTTGCGGAACGCCGACCAAGAGAGGGAACGCGCACCAAGAGAGGGAATGAAATTGTTGATTTCATATCTGGAATTGATTTCATTTTTGATTTTTGGAGATATCTAATGGATAATTACCTCTCCCTTTTAGTCAATCCTTTCCCTAAAAGGAAGAAATTTATTTTTTTCCCTATCCCTGGGGAAGCTAACAAAGCTGAAATATTTAATTATTTAATTATTTAATTATTTAGGGCTTGCTTATTAAATATAAAAGCATTGACAGATAAAAGTTTGAGATTTTTTAACTCTTGAAAAAGTACAAAGTTTTCCTTCTAAAAAGCTCAAAAAGTGAGGATAAAAGGGTTGACTTAGGAAGAAAAATAAAGGGATAATTCTTCCTCCTGCCTTCTTTAAATTCCCCATTACTCCTGTCTCCTGTCTCCTGTCTCCTACCCCTACCAGTAAACTTTATTCAGCAAACCCTATTTAATTATTAATTATTCGGTAAGTCCTGTTTTAATTTTTGACTTTTGACTGTCAGATGTGCGTCTTACATTCTCAGAACTTACGCATTTTTGAGTTCTAAACACTACATATTTATAACGTTATGGTTTTTGAACCCTATATGACGCTATATATAGTGTCTCTGCGTAAGTCATGATTCTATTCGCTCTGGGTTTCTGCAGGAAGTGGAGACCTCAGAATTACCCACTCGATGCATGAATTTTGTGAAACGGTATTAGCGTCTTGGTTACTTGCTATAGAAAATAGTATATTTGTATTATGACTGATAGATTGATTTTCTTTAGAGCATTGACTTAATCAAAGAATAACGATATAATACGTCATTAAGCATACTTTTAGACAAGCTAGGTTCACTCATACATGAAATCCATCAGAACCAAACTTAAATTAAATAATAAGCAAAAAACCATGATGGCTCAACACGCAGGTTATAGCAGATGGTGTTATAATTGGGGGTTAAGTTTATGGAATGCTGCTTATAAATATGGTTACAAGCCCAACGCCCGTAAGCTAAGAGAGGTTTTTACCAATCACACAAAACATAAGCATCCCTGGATGAAAAACTTGTCGTCTAGAGTTTATCAATACGCTTTCATAAACTTAGGTGAGGCATTTAAGAGATTCTTTCAAGGGCTGGGTAAATATCCAAGATTTAAGAGAAAAGGTAGGTCTGATTCTTTCACAATAGATAATTGTGGAAAACCAATAGAACTAAACGGATGGAGCCACAAATTACCTTTTATTGGTATTATCAAAACTTATGAACCCATTGAGGCAAGAACTAAAAAAAGTAGACAAGCGGGTGATTGGTATCTTAGCTGTAGCTATGAATTTAATGTCATAACTACACCAAAAAAAACTGATGTAGTAGGTGTAGATTTAGGAGTGAAAACTTTGGCTACACTAAGTGACGGAAAAGTATTTGAGAGTGTGAGATCATATCGCCAGTTTGAAGCTAAGTTATCCCGACTGCAATACCTAAATCGTCATAAAGAGGTAGGCTCTGCTAACTGGAAAAAGGCACAACGTAAGATAGCCAGATTGCATGGAAAAGTAGCTAATATCCGTAAAGACGCACTTCATAAACTGACAACATACGTAAGCCAAGAACCACGGCAGAGTTGTCATTGAAGATTTGAATGTTACTGGTATGCTAGCCAACCATAAACTAGCTAAATCAGATAGGAGATAGTGATTTTATGAGTTTAGACGACAGCTAGAATATAAAACTCAGTGGTACGGCTCTGAATTAGTAGTCGTTGATAGATTTTTTCCATCATCAAAGACTTGTTCTAACTGCGGTCACGTCCAAGATATGCCATTAAACGTGAGAACTTATGATTGCCCAGAGTGTGGCTTATCAATCTTCGCCAAGATTTAAACGCCAGTATAAATTTGAGAGATGCGGTCGGGCAAGACCCGTGAATGCCTGTGGATGAGTAACCGCCGACGGCCTCAGTGGAAGCAGGAAGTAAACATCAAATTGTCACTTTATGTGACGCTTTGTATCAGTTTTATAGAGCAGTTAAGGATTATCTTGATTAGTCAGGAAAAAATTATTTATTTGTGTGAGGCGAATTATATGCACCGAATATTAAAAATAAAACAAATCCTCACTGGCACTTTGGCAACAATGGCCAGTATTACCATTATTTCAATTGGGAATATACAGAGTTCCTCAGCAGCAGAATCTGATACTCAATCTTTGCAAGAACTCTATGAGATGCGCGATCGCGTAGTTAATAAATTAGAATCTCTGCCTACTCCTAGAAAAAGATTATTCTTTTCTGAGGAAAATCAAGCAATATTAGAAAAACAAGAAAACTTGGTTCAAAAGTTACAAGAAATTGATGTTCAAATCTTAGTTGAACAGCGAGCAAATGATAATTGGAGACAAGCATTAACTCTAGGTGCGCAAGCTGCTGAAGTGGGAGTATCTCCAAATCCAACTGTTAAAAGTAGGGAAACAGAAAAACATCTCTGGCAACAAGCTATTTATAACTTAGAGGAAATTCCTGACGATTCATTAATCGGAGAAAAAACTAATAAAAAAATCAAAGAATATAAGCGTAGTCTTTATGATTCTTCTTATCAATTAAATCTAACTAAATCTAACTTTTTAGATAAAATTCGTAAAGAAAGTGGTCTATCAAGTAGAGCTACAATTACTATCTGTAATTTACGCAGAGAATGTTTAGACTTAAATGGTAATAAACCTCCAGCAAGTCCAGCAAGTTTAATCAAAGTTCCCGTTGCTGTTGCCTTGATGCAAAAAGTATCTCAAGAAAATATTAGTTTAGATACTCCTGTTTATGTGAGTCGAGGCAATTTTACCGAAGATGCTTCACAAATTCGGGCGAGAAAACGTTATCCCCTAAAAACTTTAGTCGGACAAATGATTGACCATAGTAGTAATATTGCCACAAATCAACTAATTGATTATTTAGGGCAATCTTATATTAATAAAGTTCTCAAAAATGATGGTTACAAAGTTATTCGGGTCAACTATAAATTAATGGGCAACCGTATTAGACCCAAAAATCCAGGCAAAGGTCGTAATCGTTTGACTAGCAATGAACTGACAGATATGATGGTCTCAATATATAACAATGAGTATCCAAATTCCGGTGTATTGATACAAGCATTAGCTAATCAGAAAGATAGGTTATTGGGATATGCTGGTTTAGAAAAATTGCCAGAAGTTGAATGGTTAGGTGAAAAGACTGGAGAAAATTCCCGCGCTCTAGGTACTACTTTGGGGTTGAATATTAATGGTGAAGTTTATGTAATGACTGTAATTGATAGTCGTGGGGGACGAGATCCTCAAATTCGTAAATGTATTAATAAGTTGGCAAAATATCTGGTTGATAATGATGGTTTGCTTTAATTAATGGATAATTGATAATGATGATTTGCTGTAGATAATGAGAAACCGGGTTTGTCGGAGGTAGGCATTTAAAACCAACCCGGTTTCTACGCTTTTTTGTACCGATAATAACAGTGAATTTTTCAAGGTAAACTGATAGATTTATAACTGAAATTATTAGGAGTATCAATATGTCTGTTCAAGAAATAGAAGCAATTAATATCCCAGAAAAACAGGATATTAAGTTGATGAATTTAGAGGAATTTTGGGACTGGCATCCTGATAGTTATGGTCGGTAATTAATGGATAATTGATAATGATGATTTGCTGTAGATAATGAGAAACCGGGTTTGTCGGAGGTAGGCATTTAAAACCAACCCGGTTTCTACGCTTTTTTGTACCGATAATAACAGTGAATTTTTCAAGGTAAACTGATAGATTTATAACTGAAATTATTAGGAGTATCAATATGTCTGTTCAAGAAATAGAAGCAATTAATATCCCAGAAAAACAGGATATTAAGTTGATGAATTTAGAGGAATTTTGGGACTGGCATCCTGATAGTTATGGTCGGTAATTAATGGATAATTGATAATGATGATTTGCTGTAGATAATGAGAAACCGGGTTTGTCGGAGGTAGGCATTTAAAACCAACCCGGTTTCTACGCTTTTTTGTACCGATAATAACAGTGAATTTTTCAAGGTAAACTGATAGATTTATAACTGAAATTATTAGGAGTATCAATATGTCTGTTCAAGAAATAGAAGCAATTAATATCCCAGAAAAACAGGATATTAAGTTGATGAATTTAGAGGAATTTTGGGACTGGCATCCTGATAGTTATGGTCGGTAATTAATGGATAATTGATAATGATGATTTGCTGTAGATAATGAGAAACCGGGTTTGTCGGAGGTAGGCATTTAAAACCAACCCGGTTTCTACGCTTTTTTGTACCGATAATAACAGTGAATTTTTCAAGGTAAACTGATAGATTTATAACTGAAATTATTAGGAGTATCAATATGTCTGTTCAAGAAATAGAAGCAATTAATATCCCAGAAAAACAGGATATTAAATTGATGAATTTAGAGGAATTTTGGGACTGGTATCCTGATGGTTATGGTCGGTTTGAATTACATAATGGAGAGGTTTTTCAAGTGCAACCTACTGGAACTCACGAACAAGTAGCTGGTTTTCTGGTTTTGGAACTAGGTGTAGAAATTAAACGTCTAAAATTGCCTTTTTTTATCCCTCGACAAGGATTAATTAAAGCCATAGATTCAGATAAATCTGCTTATATTCCTGATGTAATGGTATTAGATTCTAATGCTATTAAAGCGGAAAATCCCCCCCAACCCCCCTTTGAAAGGGGGGAGGTTGAACCAATGTGGAAAAAGCGATCGACTATTACTCAAGGTACGAGTATTAAATTAGCAATAGAAGTAGTAAGTAGAAATTGGCAAGATGACTATTTAATAAAGCTGGCAGAATATGAAAAATTAGGGATAGGTGAGTATTGGATAGTTGATTATTTAGGGTTAGGAGGAAGGCGCTATATTGGAGACCCGAAACAACCAACAATTTCAGTTTATCATTTAGTAGAAGGTGAATATTCACTAAATTTATTTAGAGGTCAAAATGTAGTCGCTTCCCCGACTTTTCCCAAACTTAATTTGACCCCAGAACAAATATTTCAAATCGGACAGTAATTTAATTTATTAGTTATCAGTGTTTGAGCCTATTTTCTCCATTATTTTAGATAGGAACTCAAAGCAAAATCCAAAACCTGAATAATAAAATCTACATCTGAATCTCCACAATACTGCTGTAATAAAACTCGAAAAAAAATGTAGAGACCTTCCCTAGAAAATCCCTACAATGTTTTAATCTCTGAAGGTTAAGAATCACCTTCTAAAAATCTAGACAATTCTCGACACGCTCCTCATCTTTCGGGTAGTGAGATTGGTGCCAATTGGGGTATCACATCTTGTCCTCCATAACCTTCTGTATTTACTACTTTCAGATTATTCATCATGCCCCTGTCTTCGTGGAATAGTATATGGCAGTGATAGACAAATGGACCAGTAATGAAGGGATTGACAAAGGGAATACGGACTATAGTTTCACTGTGTGCAGGTAAGTTAATTACATCCCGATATCCTTGGGGTAGTAGAGGACATTTGTATTGCTTATTACTCCCACTACCTACTTCCCTACACCTTCTGTAATCTGAATAATCCCAATATTTCTGATCATATGGCAGTATTAGCCTTCTGTATTTCCCTACTTTGTAGTCATTGTAAGTGCAGGTCTTTTGAATCTGCACACCAGCACATGGATTTTGATCGAGAGTAACCTCAGTCACTACGAAATCAAGCTGGTGTATGTGGAAAACGTGGGCAAAGTCACTGATATTGATCAAATGCCATTCTTCTAGGTCTCCTACCCGGGAAATTTTATCTATTCGGTTTGCATCATATAGTTCTTGGAATTTAAGTGGGGGGTTATTTCCATCTACACCACTAATATTTTGTTCCTGCTGAAATCCTTTAAGAAAAAACTTCGGAAAGCTTTGGCTAAAATAAAAGTAACGTTTCTTGGTAAGCGGATCGCTATACAAAGTCGATGGAGTTAGGCAATCATCATTGACAAAATCTTCACTCCTAATTTTACACTCTTTTATCTTATAACCATTTTCTGGATAATAACCATCAAATAGTGTTTCGGGGTTCGGCAATATCTTGTCTACTTCAGGAATATTATCTCGTCCAGTTTGACTTGTTGGCTCCTGTCTTTCAATGTAGGTATATAAGTCTTCACGAGACTGTTGACAATTAGTCCTGTCAATTGGAAGACCTAGTTTATAACCTTTTTCGTCTCTATAGCATACTTGAGAGCCTTCTACATTAACAGTTGCTAACAAGTAGCTTTTCTTCTGAAAACCTGGTGTCACCCACTTTTCCCCTTCAGTCAAGCCAGTAGTAACGTCTGAAACAAGATTATATGTACTGTTTCGGTTTTGTGTGTAACCTCCTACAACAAGAACCTCTACCCGACTAGCAGCAGGCAATAGAACCGAGTCGGTTGGTACTACCTTTTCAACAAAATCAGCATCCCGCGCCAAGATATAAAAATTTGGTTTACTGTTGGGGCGAGCAAAAGCAGGATTTTTCGTATTTGTTTCTTCCAGAGCAATATTCATGTACTGATTCGACCCGACGTTTGCCATGCGCCACAACTGAACTTCTCCAGGCCGAATTGTTATTTGAGGATTAACTTGACCATTAACAGTTAAACAATCACTACCAGTTGTGCCTAGAATGTCATTAAAATCCTTGAACATCATTACTTTTTGACGTACGGAAAACTTCTCAGGTTCTGGTGGTATTGTTGGTGGTTTATAAGTATAAGCTTTAATTCCCTTTTCTTCATCAAGAATCGTGTAATACTCATTACTCCCCTTAATAATAATTCCACCCGACAAACCACCCCGAACCTGCTCATCGCTGAGTGAATGGGCATGGGAATGATACCAAAATAGTCCCGACTGATGAACGTATGGAATCTTGACATCCATCTTGTACTCAGTTATTGGACCACCATATTTAGGTTTGGCTGGATTATCATCTGGATAATAACCACCATCCTGCAAGCTAGGAGGAGTTTTATTAGAGGGAACATCCACCAAAACATCATCAGCTCCCAGTAAAGGCGATACGTTGAAGCCATGATAATGAATGTTGGTGTATTGAGATACACTCTCTAAATTTTCTTTTGTTGGTGGTAGTTCTCCCGCCAATGGAACATTTACTGGTAAGTTATTGATAAGGTTCAGGTGAATGGAGTTAGGTCTCTGGTTCTCTTTATCGCTAGGATCTACTACTATAGTTGGTGGAGTATAGGTTCCAACCATATTCTTTCCAAACACCTTCTCACCATCTTGTGTCTGTACTGCAATAAGTGATATTACTTCCTTAACCCTTCCAGGTAAACTATTATCATCATTAACATCATCATCTCTAACAATAGTTACTCTGCGATCGTCTTTATTAAAGTAAGTAGTCTTGTAGAGGTAACCATCGTACCCATCGTCAGCAAACGCACTTCCATCTCCATCTAAGTAGAATTTGTCCCGAACTGCATCTAAGGTGATTGTACGATATTTAGGATCATTACTGCCATTAGGGTATATTGTATCCGCGTATGCAAATGGCGGATTTTGAAATTCTGGCTGTTTTGTTTGATTTTGACGCTGAAGTGTACATGAATTCACAAAAGGTTGTACCTTAACATCAGCAACACCTCCTCCAGCAAAAGCTTCTGCAGCAAAAGCTTCTCCTGTAAAGGTACTGACAGAAATAAACGTGCCCACTAAGAACACAATCAGTACCCTGCGTAAGAACAGGTATAAATGGTTCATAGATTCATTACCAATACTTCATAATAATAAGTCTTACATTTTGTCAAACTTAATGCCAAGTTTTGTTAATAAAAATTCATATTAGGGATTTTGGGTATTCTACCAATTTGATAAATGCTTGCTACAAATAGTTATAGTTAGGGGACTTATTAGGAGTCAGGAGTCAGGAGTCAGGAGTCATAATAAATGGCTTTAAAACCATGTTTTAGGTCATAAATTATCTTTTTTGTCAAATAAGCATATTCTTAAAAGTCTTTTTATTACTCTTACTATTCGTAACATTCTTTTTTTAAAATGGTATTATTTAGGCCATATTTTAATACTCCAGGATAGCCATTTTTGTATTCAGAAGTAAATAGTAAGCCAAAATTTTCTATCAAACTAATCTTGCAGTATTAAGAATTAAGAACTAAAAGCAAAATCCAAAACATGAATAATAAAATCTACATCTGCTTTTGCAATGCAAAGTGGTGGTTTAATTTGTAAAACCCACGTTCCGCACGTCAAGAGCGTAACATCAAAAGTAGCATAAAAAATGGTAGCTTGATAAGTATTTATACTGTACAAATCATCTTCATTGAGCTTTCTGTTCAGTCAAATTTTCAGGGAAATACTAAGTATAAATATTTAACAGAGCCAGACAATTAGTCGGCATCACTTCCTACTGACTACTGTACGGACGTTGCATAACAAAAATGCGTTTTCTTATAGGGAATGCTGCGCAAACATGTCGCGCAGCGTTAACGGAGTTGTGCTTTAGCTAAACGTCCCTACGACTATTGACTACTCATCTTTGATACTACATTTTGTCGTGCGGAATGTAGGGTAAAATATTACGATATAAACCACCTTTTCCAATAATTAATCCTAAAATCTTTAGATACTTCGTGAATTTGGATGGAGAAGATTACTATTATTAGTATTTACAGATTTACAAAAAAACTTATTTACTTATTTTTGTTTAGTACATCAGTACAATTAAAGAGTTAAGGTGTTGGTAATTTTGGCTATAATTTTTCTTGAAATTGCGATTGCCTGAACCCTAATTAAAAAGGATTTTATATTTTACAAATTTAGATTTCATCGCTTGATTTACCAACGCCAAAATTTTAACTGTATACTGGGAAAAGTTGTATTATTAACCAATCTTGAAAGATAACGAACTGGTGGGAAAAAGTTAATGTTTCGGCAGCAGTAGCAGGTGTAATCGTTGCAGCTGCAGGAATAGCTATAGGAACAGTGTGGAATCAAGAGATTAGATGCTTGGTTAATTCATCAGGAAATAATTGTTCAAAAAATATTTTCTGTATGAAAAATACTAGAATACAAGCTGGGAGTAGTGAGTCTTATGATAGTGATTGGAAATGTGTAAAAGAATCTACGATAAGTGACTGGATAGAGCTAGGAGACGACAAACTGTGGCAAAGTTACTTAAAATTTAAAGCTGAAAGTCACCTTAAATCTCCCAACATTAAAATTTGTGCTTTTTACAGTAGATATAATTCTGCTGGTAATACAATAAAGGAAAATAAGTGCAGTGAAAAATCCAGTAATTATGAAAATGAGATATATTTAGGAGATGATAGATGATAAGGGTTGGATCAATCATAAATTGGCTTTTACTATTTCTAGTCCAAAGAATTATCAAATCTGTTTAAAGTTGCGAAAACAAGAGAAAAGGGAAAATCCAAACCTAGGAAAAATGCTTTCAACTGGCTGGATATGTAATAGTGAGAACCCTGATAATTATATTGATTTAGGTGACGATAAAAAATACTATAATCAACAGTTAAGATTTAAAATCATCAAGCAGTAAGTAGGGCTTGCTGATTAAATATCAAAGCATTGACAGATCAAGGTAAATGCCTTTTTAGGTCTTGAAAAAGTACCTAATTTTCAACTCTTCATGCTCAAAAATTAGCATTTTTGGCAAGAGTTGGGCAGAAAAATTACTCCCCTACTCCCCCGCTCTCCTACTCCTTAAAAAAAAAGACTTTTTTAGCAAACTCTAATTATTCATTAGTACCGATTTAGATTAATTATTATTCATAAGAACTAAAAGCAAAATCCAAAACTTGAATAATAAAATCTATATCTGCTTTTGTGATACAAAGTGGTGGTTTAATCCGTAAAATATTACGATATAAACCACCTTTTCCAATAATTAATCCTAAATCTTTAGATACTTCGTGAATTTGAGATGTAAGTTCAGAGTTTGGTTCTTTTGTTTCCCGATTTTTAACTAAGTCAATACCAACCATTAATCCACAACCACGAACATCCCCAATACATTCATATTTTTCTTGTAAATTGTGAAGACCTTTAATTAAATAATCTCCAACTAAAGAACAATTTTGTTGTAAATTTTCCCTTTCAATTGTCTCTAAAACTGCCTTACCTGCTGCACAAGCAACCGGATTTCCAGAAAATGTATTAAAGTGCATTTTTTGAGTAAATGCTTGAGCAATTTCGGGTGTTGTTACAACCGCAGCAAGAGGTAATCCATTACCAATACTTTTAGCTAAAGTGACAATATCAGGTTTAATATTGTGAATTTCAAAACCCCAAAAACCTTTACCAGTTCGACAAAAACCAGTTTGTACTTCATCAATAATTAATAATCCTTTTGCCTGATGAACATAATCAGATACTTTCCTTAAATATCCATCTGGATAAACTATTACTCCGCCCATTCCTTGAATAGATTCAGCAAAAAAAGCAGCAATTTTTCCACAGGTTGCATATTGAATAATATTCTTAATTTCATCAGCATATTTATCAGCAACATTACTATCATTATTATTCCAAGGACCTCTATAAACATCAGCATTTAAAGCATGATGAATCCCAAAATTATGAGGTGGAGAATATTTCCAACTGCTTTGAGATGTTAATCCCATAGTATTGCCACTCATACCATGATATCCATTGCGGAGGGTAATTATCTCAAAATTTTCCGTATAAACCCTCGCCATTAACATTGCTAAATCATTAGCTTCTGCACCAGAATTAACAAAATAAACCATTGATAAATCATATGGCATTTTATCTACTAACATTTTGCTATATTCAGCAATTGTTGGATGTAGATAAAGTGTAGTTAAATGTTGCAATTTTGCTGATTGTTCTTGTACAGCTTTAACAACATGAGGATGACAATGACCAACATTAATTGTTGCTATTCCTGCAAAGGCATCTAAATAACGTTTACCTGTTTCATCAAAAACATATTGCATCGAACCTTCAACAATCATAATTGGTTGTTGATAGTAGGTGGCAACAACTGGATTTATGTATTTTTTTCTTAATTCAATTACTTGTTGTTTTGAAAGACCAAGATATGGAGTAGGTTGATAATTATAGGTTGGAATAGATGGTATGTTTTTGGCAAGTATTTTGTTAGTCATTATGAAAATATTGTGCTTAAATTTTGTCAGTATTTCCTGCAATGTTGCGCAAACAGCTATTAGTAGTCAGCTCTTGCTTCGGAATACTACGCAAACAGCTTTCTTAATTAGGGCTTGCTGAAAAAGTATGCTTGGGGTTTGGTAGGAGTCAGGAGACTCGAGACTAGAGACAGGAGAAATGGGGAATGAGCGAGTTGCTAGTCGGATATTTTATCCCTTGGTTTTTCTACCTCGCGTCAACCCTTTCATCCTAACTTTTTTAGCTTTTTAGAATAAAAACCCTGTACTTTTTCAATACCTAAAAAGGCTTTAGGCTTTTTAGATAAATGCTTTGATATTTAATCAGCAAGCCCTAATTAATAAAATAAAAATTCGTTTAACTTAAATTACATTTTCAACTAGAGAATTGAAACACAAATTTGAGTTTTCAACCCATACAAATCAAGTTAATGAAAAATCAAGTTAATGAAGCTGAATAGCTGACAGCTAAATGCTGAATGCTAACTAAATTTTTAAGTAAGTATAATATTTGCCTTGGTTGATATCTTTTTCTATAAATCCTGCTTTTTCTAGCATCATCGTACAGGTTTTATGACTGAGCAATTTAAGTTTTAGTGTTTGTTTTTCTAGTAACTCGTCATTTTGATAAAAAAGATAATCAAGAATAGCATAACGTTCATTTTCAATTAATTCAGTAGTCGCAATTCTTTTATGAACAATACCATTATCTAATTCTACTAAATTGTCTCCATAAGCATTAGAAGAACTAATTATTAGTAGACTTCCTGCTTGAAGATGTTTAGCAACACAATCAAAGCTTTTCTGTATATCTTCAGAACTAAAAATATGACTAGCGAGCATTGTTTCTGAATCATAATTAACAAACGTCCAAGCACCACCACGAGAATAAGCAACATCGAATTTTTTACCAATATCTAATTCAGCAACACTTTGACAATATAAATCAACTTTTTTTCCTAATCTTTTTTGAGCTTCTTCCAATAAAGATTCACTCGTATCAATTCCAGTTATTTTGTAGGCAGGTTCAATTTGCAGTAAATTTTCTACTATTAAACCAGTGCCTATTCCTATATCCAATAAATCTCTAGCTTCCCCTATAATTTCAGCAAGTTCAGTAGCAATTTCATAATAGTTTCTATTTTGTTGGACAAATTTATCATAAAATTTTGCCAGTCCTTGGTATTGATCGTTCATATTTCAAATTTATCCTATTTATAAATTATGGTTTTTACTGATTTACAGCACTTTTTAAAGTAGTTAGTACAAAACTGTACTAATCTTTTTTTCCTATTCCCTCGAGCTGTAAAACTTTGTATCTTATCAACTCGAAAACTGCCGTCAATTAATTTAACTCCTTAGTCCATCTATTGAACTTTTCCAGAGTTGGAGTATGAATATAACCATGTTTTTTAGATAAAAACTTTGCCCCTGTTTCTGTTCCCATTTCTGTAATTATTCTGGCAAAACCAGCATTTTTAGTTACTTGATGAACTTGATCAACAATAGAATTTAGCACCTCATGGCGGAACCTTGGGTGTAATTCGATAGTAAACATCCAACCTAGATCGCAGTCTTCTTTCCCTTCTGGTTTATAAGTCGGAATAACAAAAAAAGCTCCCAGAATATTGTTATCTAAATCCAGTGCAATAATATGCTTTATACCTTCTTGATCAGGTTCTCGAAGATTTTGTAAAGTATGTTCTGCTGGACGAGTCCTGACAAAGTTATCATTAAACTCTGAATCTGCAAATACTCTATATAAAATTGCGTCAATCTCATCCCAACGATTGAGGACAAATTCACTATCGACAACTTCTATTCTATAATCTCTTTTTTGTTTATTTAACTGAACTTTATTATCAGTTTTCTCTAACATAATCTTGTTTATATCCTTAGTGATTAATGGTGCTAAAAACTTGAGAACTATTTTCTTGGGTAAGAATACTTCAAAACTGCAATTTATCACCCAAATAATATTGACGTACTAAGCTAAGTATTTTGTTAGTTATTATCAAAATATTGTGCTGAAATTTTTAAGTAGTTTTTAAGTAGGTATAATATTTGCCTTGGTTGATATCTTTTTCGATAAAGCCAGCTTTTTCTAGCATCATTTTACAGGTTTGATAACTGAGTAATTTAAGTTTTACTGTTTCTTGCGTTAATAACTTTTCATTTTGATAAAAAAGATAATTGAGAATAGCATAACGTTCATTTTCAATTAATTCAGTAGTCGCAATTTTTTTATGAACAATACCATTATCCAATTCTACTAAACTATTTCCATAAGCATTAGAACAACTAATTATTAGTAAACCTCCTGGTTGAAGATGTTTAGCAACACAATTAAAGCTTTTCTGTATATCTTCAGAACTAAAAATATGACTACCGAGCATTATTTCCGATTCAGAATTAAGAAACGTCCAAGCACCACCACGAGAGTAAGCAGCATCGAATTTTTTACCAATATCTAATTCAGAAACACTTTGAGAATATAAATCAACTTTTTTTCCTAATCTTTTTTGAGCTTCTTCTAATAAAGGTTCACTGGTATCAATTCCAGTTATTTTGTAGGCAGGTTCAATTTGCAATAAATTTTCTACTATTAAACCAGTACCTATTCCGATATCCAATAAATCTCTAGCTTCCCCTATAATTTAAGCAAGTTCACTAGCAATTTCATAATAGTTTCTATTTTTTTGAACAAACCGATCATAAAATTTAGCAAGTACCTGGTATTGATCGTTCATTTGTTTAATTTCTACCATGTAAAAATTATATGATTTGCTAATTTACCAATCAATAATGGATAATTAATACCCAGAGATTTAAAGCACTTTTTAAGATAATGAGTACAGTTTTGTACTAATTTAATTCTTTAGTCCATCTATTGAACTTTTCCAGAGTTGGAGTATGAATATAACCATGTTTTTTAGATAAAAACTTTGCCCCTGTTTCTGTTCCCATTTCTGTAATTATTCTGGCAAAACCAGCATTTTTAGTTACTTGATGAACTTGATCAACAATAGAATTTAGCACCTCATGGCGGAACCTTGGGTGTAATTCGATAGTAAACATCCAACCTAGATCGCAGTCTTCTTTCCCTTCTGGTTTATAAGTCGGAATAACAAAAAAAGCTCCCAGAATATTGTTATCTAAATCCAGTGCAATAATATGCTTTATACCTTCTTGATCAGGTTCTCGAAGATTTTGTAAAGTATGTTCTGCTGGACGAGTCCTGACAAAGTTATCATTAAACTCTGAATCTGCAAATACTCTATATAAAATTGCGTCAATCTCATCCCAACGATTGAGGACAAATTCACTATCGACAACTTCTATTCTATAATCTCTTTTTTGTTTATTTAACTGAACTTTATTATCAGTTTTCTCTAACATAATCTTGTTTATATCCTTAGTGATTAATGGTGCTAAAAACTTGAGAACTATTTTCTTGGGTAAGAATACTTCAAAACTGCAATTTATCACCCAAATAATATTGACGTACTAAGCTAAGTATTTTGTTAGTTATTATCAAAATATTGTGCTGAAATTTTTAAGTAGTTTTTAAGTAGGTATAATATTTGCCTTGGTTGATATCTTTTTCGATAAAGCCAGCTTTTTCTAGCATCATTTTACAGGTTTGATAACTGAGTAATTTAAGTTTTACTGTTTCTTGCGTTAATAACTTTTCATTTTGATAAAAAAGATAATTGAGAATAGCATAACGTTCATTTTCAATTAATTCAGTAGTCGCAATTTTTTTATGAACAATACCATTATCCAATTCTACTAAACTATTTCCATAAGCATTAGAACAACTAATTATTAGTAAACCTCCTGGTTGAAGATGTTTAGCAACACAATTAAAGCTTTTCTGTATATCTTCAGAACTAAAAATATGACTACCGAGCATTATTTCCGATTCAGAATTAAGAAACGTCCAAGCACCACCACGAGAGTAAGCAGCATCGAATTTTTTACCAATATCTAATTCAGAAACACTTTGAGAATATAAATCAACTTTTTTTCCTAATCTTTTTTGAGCTTCTTCTAATAAAGGTTCACTGGTATCAATTCCAGTTATTTTGTAGGCAGGTTCAATTTGCA
>NZ_JAAHHT010000093.1:0-4580 GCF_010672085.1 Okeania sp. SIO3I5 | reverse complement strand
CCAATATCTAATTCAGAAACACTTTGAGAATATAAATCAACTTTTTTTCCTAATCTTTTTTGAGCTTCTTCTAATAAAGGTTCACTGGTATCAATTCCAGTTATTTTGTAGGCAGGTTCAATTTGCAGTAAATTTTCTACTATTAAACCAGTGCCTATTCCTATATCCAATAAATCTCTAGCTTCCCCTATAACTTGAGCAAGTTCAGTAGCAATTTCATCATAGTTTCTATATTGTGAGACGCAGCGATCGTAAAATTTAGCAAGTCCTTGATATTGATCGTTCATTTCCTGCAAAAGTATCTAAATAACGTTTACCTGTTTCATCAAAAATATATTGCCTCAAACCTTCAACAATCATAATTGGTTGTTGATAGTAGTTAGAAACAACTGGATTTATTATATATTGTTTTCTTAATTCAATTACTTCTTGCTTTGAAATACCAAGATAGGGAGTAGGTTGATAATTAGGGTTTGCTGAAAAAGTATAAGTGATAAGAGTAGGAGTCAGGAGTCAGAATTCAGTATAAATGGGAATTATAAAAGAGCTAGTCGGAATAATCGTCCCTTAATTTTTCTGCCCAACTCTTACCCAAAATGCTAAATTTTTGAACTGGAACTACCTAAAAGCTAGCACTTTTTGATACCTAAAAATCCTCAAATCTTTATCTGTAAAAACTTTTAGATTTAATCAGCAGAGCAATAATTATACGGCAGAATAAATGGTATATCCTGTCTAGCTATAGTAATCCTAAATAGGTTGTAAGATTTTATCGTAGGGGTTTGGTCTCCAAATCCCTTAGCGGTTGGGGAAAAGAGACCAAACCCCTACAGCTTTTTCTCACATCTCATTCCTGATTACTATATTTTGTTAGTCATTATGGGCGTTGCTGAATTAATGCATGAATCTAGAATCTAACTGCAAAAATCACTTCTTATATACCACTACATAAGATTTATAGTTAACTAACAATACAGGAATCACTGTACCAATAACTCATAGATTTGTTCCAAAAATGTTTGGCATAACCTTCGCTAATTCCTGCACTGCTTTCCCTATACAGTAGAGAAGGAGAATTGTCAACCACATAAAAAGTATGACCTCGATCGTCTTGATAGATAGGATTTCCTATTTTAGTTGCACGAGTACCTTGAATTGCTCTACCAGTATCTGCGGCTGCATCAATAATCCAACCTGTAGATTTCATGGAATCAAGCATTTCAAAAGTAACAATCGGTGCATCTCCTTGAGCAATTTCCGCTGTATTGATAAAAATATCATAATCTTTAAACTCTTGTCGCATTAGATCGACATTACTCCGGCGACGCAATATAGGTTCAATTCCTTTACTCACCAAATATTTCAAGACGCCATAAGCCACATTTCCTGAGCCAAATACTGCTACTCGCTCGTTCTGGGTAATCCCACCTCGCAACATAATGGCTTGCATCATTGAGGCGTAACCTGCGAATATGTTATTTTCTTTTAAAAAATCTCTTGGAGTATTGAGAGTTTCTGTTTTTCCTTGAGTAATACGGATAGAGATGTCATTTTCAATATCAAATAGTCGGAGATTTTTCCGTTCAGCACAGTATTCTCGAAAATGTCTTCCTGATGCACCAAAGGGATGAATCCAACCTACAAGAGCTTGATTTTCTCTAAAGTATTGATAATCTTGGGGTTGGGGAACTTTAATACAGTAAATTACATCCGCCCAAGCAAATAGACGTTCGCGAGAATAACCAGCACCTTCTCCATAAGCTGCGTCGGGAATATCTAAACTTTTCCCATAATCTTGTTCAAATCTACGTTCGTCCTCTGGACTACAGCAAGATAAATGTTGCGGTAATAAACCGACTCTTTTTTCGTTAGGGAAAGTGGGTTTAATGTAGCCAATTTTCATTTTATCTTCTTATCTGTAAAGGCTTTGAGATTTAATCATCAAGCCTTAATTAAATAATGGTAAAAACTTCAGAATTACTTTCTTGGCTAAGAATACCTCAAAACTGAAATTTATCACCCAAATAATATTGACGTACTAAAGGATTGTTATAAAGTTCTTCTGCCGTTCCAGATGCCAAAATTTGTCCATCTCGCATAATGTAAGCTCTATCCGTAATCTCCAAAGTTTCTCTCACATTATGATCCGTAATTAAGATGCCCATCTTTTGTTTTCCTAATTTCCCTACTATCTTTTGAATCTCAGAAACAGCTATGGGATCTACCCCCGCAAATGGTTCATCTAAAAATAAAAATTTTAGTCCATCTTGGTTAGATGCTAAAGCTCTAGCTAATTCTGTTCGCCGACGTTCTCCCCCAGAAACCTGAGAACCTAAAGTAGAAGCTATTTTTTCTAAACGAAACTCATGTAATAGAAATTCCAAGCGTCTTTTCCATTGGTGACGAGGTACTTTTGTTTGTTCTAAAACCAGGAGAATATTATCTTTGACACTGAGATTACGAAAAATACTAGGTTCCTGAGCTAGATAACCAATACCAAGTTTTGCTCTTTTGTGCATCGGTAAAGCTGTTATATCTAACTCATTTAAAAGGACAGTGCCAAGTGAAGGTTTTTCTAGACCTGTAGCGATATAAAATGTAGTAGTTTTACCTGCACCATTGGGACCGAGTAAGCCAACAATTTCTCCCTCACCAATAAATATATTAACTCGACTCACCACGGCACGCTTACCATAATATTTGTGAATATTCTCAAGAACAATTTTCATAGAAAAAGGAAGAATGTAAGAGTAAGGAGTAAGGAGTCAGAAGTCAGGAGTCAGAATAAGAAAGAAGGAGTCAGGAGTTATAGAGGAGGTAGGAGGAAGAATAGCAAGAGTGATTTTTCTGCCATAGTTAGCCCAAAATACTAAGTTTTTGAACCTGATGGACCTAAAAGCTGGAACTTTTTTCAATCTAAAAAGGCTCAAACCTTTATCTGTCAATGCTTTTATATTTAATCAGCAAACCCTAATTATCAATTATCAATTATTAACAGGACTTACGCAACGGTACTAATTATAGTGGGTTTATCTGGAATAATGACGAATTTATACGCTATATATAGCGGTACTGCGTAAGTCCTGATTAATTATCAATTATCCATTATCCATTATCCATTATTTTCCCCTATTCCCTAGTGCAGGATGGCAGAAATAACTGACCAATTACATGCATCCGAAAAGCCTTGCTAACTAATAATGCATGAATTTTGAATTTTGAATTCCGCGTAACGGCACTAGATTTCAAATTATGGACTTATGGGAGTTTTAAAGGCTGGTTTTGGATTGAATGGTGCATTAACACCACCTCCTATATCTCCTTCTTGACCTGCGGGAACTACATATATAGATTCTACTTGACCTTGCAATTGAGGTAGGGCAATAAAACGTCCTTCATCTATTAAATAAGTGACAGTTTCTCCTCGAATTGTATTCCCCTCCTGTAGTATAAATACATCTCCACTCAGAACAATTCTACGTTCTCGGCTGAAATATTGAGCTTGAGCTGCTGTTGCTTGAATTTGGCGGGCAGGGTAATTAATTTGGACATTACCACGAGCTGTCACAACTCCTGTTCTAGCATCAGCTTCTTGAATATCGGAGCGAACAGTAAGACTACCTGAAGAATTTCGATTTCTTGGAGGTTGGCTAGGGTTAATTTGAGCAGCCGTAGGATGTGTAATAGAATTTATTGTAGCCAGAGGCAATATCAATAGCAATCCTTTCAAAATAATTGATTCTAATATTTTGTTGTTAAGTATCATTTTTAATTAGTTGAAAAATTATTAAGTGGCTCTAGCGTCTAGACCCTTGGGTATATAGCGCAAGTCATCAGTCAAAATTAATAAGTCATAAGTTGTAAATCATTTATAACTAAATTTGAGCATTTATAAATGTCCTAATCTTTGGTTCGACTGCTATAAATTAACTTTCCTGGCGGGAAGTCCCGCGCTCTCCCGCAGGGGAGCGTCGGGATGAAAGCCAGGGCCCGGATTCGGATACCTTCATAAGCTAAACGTTCATATGCCCAAGACACAAGCTAGGAGCATTTTGTTATTATCAATGTCAACACAGGGGGAGGACATCACCTCTGTCTAAACAGCGGTCAGGGTTTCCCAGACGCTCAGAATCCCTATTTTTTCGCCAAAGGGCAACGTCGGGAGTATGTCAAGTATTTGGTTATTTTACCAAAAAATCAGGTCTAAAGCCTCCCCTTTTAAGGGGATGAAAAAGCGGTCGTTAACGAAGTTTCCCGTAGGGTGGGATGGATGGGTTTCCGGCGCCAGATCCAATCGACCAAGAGAAAATCAATTTTCTTATTTTAACTCCCCCGGCGGGAAGTCCCGCGCTCTCCCATAGGGGAGCGTCGGGATGAAAGCCGGGGGTTATTTGTGTAGTTTGTCGTTATTTTTGGTATTGTAAAGTTTTATTGATTTTATAGAAAAACATAGGAAAACAACTAAAAATATCTTAGACTGAGAAAGGATTGCAGAACAGCTCGTTAAATGTTTACAGGAGGGATAATGCAATTAGTAGAACGTACTATTATTAAAAAAAATCATCCCAATTATAAATCAC
>NZ_JAAHHT010000092.1:20276-33059 GCF_010672085.1 Okeania sp. SIO3I5 | reverse complement strand
GCTCCTCCCCTCTCTCCCCCTCCTCCCCATCCTCCCCCTCCTCCCCATCCTCCCCCTCCTCCCCATCCTCCCCCTCCTCCCCATCCTCCCCATCCGGACCACCCTCCCACAAGGGTTTCAAGAGTTCCTTATAAGGGATAGCTTTGGAAGGGGGGTTAGGGGGCATGGGAAAGCTAGGGCCAGGGTTCGGACACCTTCATAAGCTAAACGTTCATATGCCCAAGACACAAGCTAGGAGCCTATATGTTATTATCAATGTCAACAAAGGGGGAGGACATCACCTCTGTCTAAACAGCAGTCTGGGAAACCCTGACTGAAGAATCCCTATTTTTCCCGTAAAGGCAACGTCGGGAGTATGTCAAAACCCCAACCACCAGAGAGATAAAATGTTATTTGAGGTCATAAATGTGGCCAAAGAGCAAGATATAGCAGTTGCCATGACTGTTAGAAAATTCTCAAACTCTAAAATTTAGTCACCGCCAGAATGTACGGGCGAATGGCAATTTGCCCCTACTTCCCCTCCTGCTCCCCTCCTCGGAGGGGAGCAGGGTCAATTTATTGTCATCAGAGAAAAAAGTAGGAGAGGGTGGGGAGGTGTGGGAGGTGTGGGAGGTGTGGGAGAAAAATCCGCTTTTATTTATGCAACTTCTGTATCCCAATCCTCCCCATCTTCCCCATCCTCCCCATCTTCCCCATCTTCCCCATCCTCCCCATCCTCCCCACCCTCTCCCTAAATATTCTCTGGCGACAAAGAATTAGCCCTACCTCCTCGGAGGGGTTGGGGGTGGGTTGGATTAGGGGTGGGTTGACTTCTGACTTCCCCTCCTGAAAGGGGTTAGGAGTGGGTTGACCTATGCTATATTTGCTCTACTATGCCTAAAGATTGGGAATTATTAAAGAATGCGTATCTCTCTGAACTGGTTGCGGGAACTGGTAGATATCAATATTACTCCAGAAGACTTGGCCGAAACTCTGACAATGGCAGGTTTTGAGGTAGAAGAAATAGAAGATCGAAGCAGTTGGTCAGCAGGGGTAGTATTAGGAAAAATACTAGAAGCTAACAAACACCCCAATGCTGATAAACTAAAAGTCTGCCAAGTGGACATTGGTAAGTCAGACCCATTAAATATTGTCTGTGGAGCTTCTAACGCTAAAGCAGATATTTATGTAGCAGTAGCTACTGTCGGCGCCTATTTGGCTGCAATTGACTTAAAGATCAAAAAGAGTAAACTCCGGGGAGTCCCCTCTGAAGGAATGATTTGTTCCTTGTCAGAACTGGGTTTAACAAAAGATTCTGAAGGTATTCATATATTTGAGCTGGAAAATCCCCAGTTAGGCAGTGATGTAGGACCTTTGCTCGGCCTAGATGATGTAATTTTAGACTTGACAACAACGGCAAATCGTGCTGATGCCCTGAGTATGATTGGTGTAGCTCGCGAAGTGGCAGCTCTAACCGGAGCATCCATCAGAATACCAGATGTTTCTGAAGTTGTTATCCCAGAGCTAGACACCAATAGTAGTCTCAAAATAGATATCTCAGAATCGGAAGCTTGCCCTATTTATATTGGTACTTTTATCGAAGGAGTAAAAATTGGTCCTTCACCAGAATGGTTGAAACAGCGATTAGAAGCTGCAGGCACTAGAGCTATCAATAATGTAGTAGATATCACTAACTATATTCTGTTAGAGTGGGGCCAACCACTTCATGGTTTTGACAAAGATAAAATTCAGGCCCTGACGGGTAACAACTCCTTGACAATTGGAGTTCGTTATGCTAAAGAGAATGAATCTCTGATTACCTTAGATAGTCAAAAACGCACCCTGGAATCTGAAACTTTATTGATTACGGCGAATGACAAACCGGTTGCTTTAGCAGGAGTGATGGGTGGCGAAGAGACTGAAGTGAGCGACAACACCACAAACTTATTATTGGAAGCAGCAATTTTTGCTCCCATTGCTATTCGTCGTTCAGCTCGAACTCAAGGTTTACGCACAGAAGCTTCTACTAGATTTGAACGTGGGGTTAATCAAGCAGAATTAGCATTAGCTTGTCGTCGCGCTATTAATTTAATTACTGAATTAGCGGGAGGAAAGGTTACTCATCAAGAAATTTTTACTACTAAAGCAGACAGTATCACCACAACTAGGGAATTATCCCTCCGTCTCGATCGCATTAACGAACTTTTAGGACCACTCAAGAGCGGGGAAGATACTTTGGATAAATCTTTTCTGCAACCAGAAGAGATTGAAGGTATTCTCAAATCTTTAGGGTGTGGTCTAGTGAGAGCGGAAATTATAGAGGCAGTAGTTTGGAATGTTACGATACCTCCCTATCGTTATCGAGACCTAGAGCGAGAAATAGACTTGATCGAAGAAGTTGCTCGTTTGTATGGATATGATAATTTCTGTGAAACTCTACCAAATAAAGGTGCAGCAGGTTATTTGCCACCAGAACAGTTGGCGCTCCGTAGTCTTCGAGCAGCTTTCCGGGGTGCGGGGTTAACAGAATTGATGCACTATTCTTTGGTTAAGCAAGGTGGGGAAAATCAAATAGCGATCGCTAACCCTCTATTTGTGGAATATTCTGCTCTGCGTACAGAATTATTAACGGGACTTATTGATGCTTTTCAATATAACCTGGAACAAGGAAATGGAGCATTGAATGGGTTTGAAATTGGTCGTCTTTTTTGGAAAGAGGCAGAAAAATACCAAGAAGCGGAGGCGATCGCTGGAATTATTAGTAACGGTGGTAAGAGTTGGACGCGAGGTGGTAAGGAAGAATCTCTGAGTTGGTTTGAAGCTAAAGGAATTTTAGAACAGGTTTTTGAACGACTCTATTTGAGAGTGGAGTACAAAGCAAACTCGGAAAATTCTCTGCTGCATCCAGGACGGACAGCATCGTTATGGTTGCAAGGTAAATATCTTGGTGTTTTTGGGCAACTACATCCTCAACTACGGCAAGAGCGGGAGTTACCTGATGAGGTTTATGTTTTTCAACTTGACTTGGCAGTGTTGGTGTCGGTAATGACTCAAGGAAATATTGTCAGACGCAAGTTTAGTGTTTATTCTACGTTCCCCCCTGCTGACCGAGATATTGCTTTCTTTGTATCAGTTGAGGTATCTGTGAATGAGATTAAACAGGTAATTTCTCAAGCTGCTGGTAAGTTATTGGAGTCTATAGAATTATTTGATGAATATCGGGGTGAAAATGTACCTGAAGGTGAAAGAAGTTTGGCTTTTCGGTTGGTTTATCGGGTAAGCGATCGAACTCTTACTGATGCTGATGTCGATCCGGTGCAGCAAAAAGTTAGAGATGCTTTGGTTGATAAACTTAAAGTGAATCTGAGAAGTTAATACTTTGGAGTGAGAGAGGAGCCAGGAATCAGAAGTTAGGATTTAGGAGTCAGGAGTTAGGAGTTAGGATTTAGGAGTCAGGAGGGAAGAGGATGAAGTTTTTTTATTCCTAACAACTTCTAACTTTTGAATCTTGAATTTTAACCTCAACAACTTCTAACTTTTGAATTTTGATCTGAGAAGTTAATACTTTGGAATGAAGGAGGAGTCAGAATTCAGGAGTCAGAATTCAGGAGTCAGGAGTGAAGAGGATGAAGTTTTTTTATCGCTAACAACTTCTAACTTTTGAATCTTGAATTTTAACCTCAACAACTTCTAACTTTTAACTTTTAACTTCTGACTTCAATTGACTTCTAAATTTTGAATTTTGAATTTTGAATTTTGAATTTTCACAACTTCTGACTTCAATTGACTTCTAAATTTTGAATTTTGAATTTTGAATTTTGAATTTTAAAAACTTTTGAATTTTGAATTTTGAATTTTGAATTTTGAATTTTAAAAACTTTTGAACTTTGAATTTTGAATTTTGAATTCCTAATACATAATATCGCCTTCAATTAAAGCTTGAAACTTACGATTAAAACGAATATTACCAAAACCAGTATCAGTTTTTGCCATCTCTCGGTAAGGTTTACCAGCAGCTAAATTAATTGCTTCTTCTAAATTTTCAATAGCTAAATATACCTTCTCCTGCAAAGCATAACAACGAGCTTTATTATAGTAAGCTAAAGAATAATCTGGCTGAATTTTTATGGCTTCATCAAAACAAGCGATCGCTTTATACCAATCTCCTAAATTCGACAAAGCTTTACCTAAATTATTCCAAGCTTCCTGATAGTGTATTTTAATCTCTATGGCTTTCTCATAACTAATAATTTCTCCTTCCGTATCTTCTAAATAAAATAAAGTTCTTCCTTTAAAATTCCAAGCTTCATAATGATTCGGTTTAAGTTTTATTACCTGTGCAAAACATTTCAGAGCTTCCTGATACCTTCCTAGCTCAAAAAATGCTTGACCTTCATCATGCCACACTTGATATAAATCGGGTTCAATTTCTATTGCTTGTTGGTAATTTTCAATAGCTTTTTGATAATATCCTAAACTATTCCAAGCATTTCCTAAATTGTACCAGGCTTGATATAAATCTGGTTTAATTTGTATTGCTCCCTCAAAAGAACTTATTGCTTCGCGATATCGCTCTAAATCATTGAGTACATTTCCTCGATTATACCAAGCTAAATAAGAATTTGGTGCAAAACTTATAGCTAGATTAAAATTAGTTAAAGCTAACTGTAATCTACCTATTTGTTTTAAGGCATTACCTCGATTATTCCAGGCTTCAGGGTAGTCTGGTTTAATTTTTATTGCCCGATCAAAAGCAGTAATAGCCTGCTGATATTTCCCCAATTTACTGAAGTTTACTCCCGCATTATACCAGCCCTGATAGTCATCTGGGGAGATGGGGACATGGGGAAATAGAGACATTGAATATAGAATTATTAACATATATTGTATAGTTAGATTCTATAATTATATCAAATCTTATTAATTAGACATTTACAGAAAAGAGAGAATAGGGAACAGGGAACAGGGAACAGGGGGAGTAATTGATAATTTATGGATAAGAATGGATTTGATTTTTCATCAAATAGGGAATATGGAACAGGGAACAGGGGGAAGTAATTGATAATTTATGGATAAGAATTGATTTGATTTTTTATTTTTGGAGAAGTCTATTAGCCATAATAAATCAGCTACCTTTAGTCATCTTTATAAGTAATACCAGCTTGATAAATGTTTGCTACAAATAGCTAGAGTTTTTTAGGAGTCAAAAGTATAGGGGCGATTCGCGTTTGCGGAGCATTCCGTAGGAAATCGCCCCTACAGGTAGGGGAGCCGTTGGATTAGGGACTTAGATAATAAATAGCTTCAATATTATTTTTAGTTCATAAATTATCTAATTCGTCAAAAATACATCTCTTGTCAAGTCTTTTTATTGCCCTTATTATTCGTAATATCATGTCCGGTTGAATAGTTATAAATAATTAGGGAGGAGACAGGAGACAGGAGGGAATAAGAGGAAATTTTAAGGTATAAAGAGGAGCAAGTTTTTTTATCACTAATTATCCGGACATGATATAACATTCTTTTTTAAAATTGCTATAATATTAAATTATTACTTCTAAATTATCAATTAATTATCAGACTTTCTGCTTATCCTCAACTCTGGTTCAATTCTAAATTCTAAATTCTAAATTCTAAATTCATTATAAATTGCCCAAATTGCCATTGCTCTTAAATAATGACTTGCTCGAAAAGTTCCCTCTGCTGTAATAGCTTCTGGGGTACGAAATTGTAATCCATTTTCATAAATTTGTTTTACCACTGCTTCAGTTATTTCCAAAGCTTCTTTTTTCATGCCAACTTGCACCATAAAAGCTGCTAAACCAAAATTAATTCCTGTCCAAATCTCTAAAGGATGAGTAGAATTAGGATTCTCTGGAGAACCATCAGGTAACACTCCATTCACTGCTCCAAATTTGCCATTATGAAAACTTTTAAAACAAGAATTATAGACAGTTTTTAAGGCAGATAAAGCACATTCAACAGGTACAATATCCGGCAAATTTAACAACTTTGCATAAAATTGACCGCATAATTGATCTGCCATTACTACTTCCGAATTACTCTCACTATCCAAACGATAATATTCCCCATTCCATAATTTTTCTTGATAAATAGGTAATGCTTTTTCTAACCAATTTTGATAAACAGAAATTTGATTATTAATCGCATCTACAGAATTTTTATCAGCGTCAGAATGGAAACCCTCGGGTGGATAATAAGGAATTTCTCTGGGATGCTCAATTAAAACTTTCCCAATAGCGATCGCTGCCTCTAGTGCTGCTAACCATAACCCACCACAATAAGCGCTCACACCCCGCAACTGCCAATCATCAAAAGTTTGGTCTGGCGCTCCCTCATTTTCAGGAATGCCATCATTATCTTTATCAAAACCTTTGAGATATGCCAACGTTTCTACAACAGCAGACCAACATTCCCACAAAAATTCGTAATCATCTGCACCAGTCAATAAAAAATCTCGATACACCTGCAACACAAAATCGCTTGATAAATCTTTCCACTGATTACAATCTTGATAACTGGTGTAATTTGTCTTCTCCCAGGGATGCTCATTCGGTGCCCCCAAATCATGGGGAGTCGCTCCAGCAATTTTTCTCACTGCGGACGCTTGATTATAACCAATAATTCTCGGTGTATCATCCGCCGTTGAAATCGCCCGCGCAAACGCTACTAACACCGACTTTTCCAAATCCGGCCATAACATTAACAACCCAAAAGAACCGTATACCCTGACATCCAAACTCTCATACCAACGATAATCCAGACATTCCAACACAGCAAACTGACCTTTAGGATCGCCTTCGCTAGCAGCACTCCAAATAGTACCCCCGCTAGTAAGATCGTAAAGTTCATTAAACAAAGCAGTCTTAAAGCAACCAGGTAAATCTTCCCGTTGCAGAATCGGGTTTTGCCAAGCCTCAATATTCTCGCGCCAAGTTTGATAATGCTTCATCCCAGTACGAATTATTGACCAGGCATTTTTGCCATTGCGACCATAAAAATCTGTATAACGGCGATAATATGAAACTCCAGCGCCAAACTCGGTAACAGGTAAATCCCAAACTAAAAAAAACGGAATTTTCCTGGTTTTTCCAGGTCTGATAGTGAAACGAACTGACATCGCAACTCCGATTTGTTCTCCCTCCGTTGCAGGTAGTTCGCTTTCTTCATCTATGAGAGTGCCATCTATAGCAAAGTAACGCCAGATATCCTCCCCACTACCAGTAGGGTTCCACCTAGTGTGATAGCTAAATTCCATTCCTGCACTGCTAAAAGTAGCGATCGCCATTTGCCCTTCTCCTTCTGCGGGTTCGTCGGCGATACTTAATTTTGTCATGGTGCAACCAACACGGTGAAAATCTTCTACTAATAGATTAAAGTTGTCTGTACTCTCTCCCCACCGGGGTTTGTATTCATAAACTGGAGTACCATCATCTCGCACTTGCACTTCTGGTGTTTTCGCAGAATTGGTAAACCAACCGATAGTATTTTGCCAACTTAGCATTATACTGAGTGTTATCGGTTCATCTGTAGGATTGTGAGCAACCCATTCAAATATAGCGATCGGGTAACTGGTTTCTTGATAGTTACCTGCCCAAATTGGCGAAAATTGTTCGCAACTTAATTGTGCAGTAAATACATTTTCATAGACAAACCAACTCCGGGGATAAAGAGCATGATAAGTACCAGTATTTAAACCTGCTTTTTGTTTAGGATACCATTGCCAAGCGGAGAGACTGCCATCTGTAGGGGGTTCAGTGGATAAAGCATAAGCTTGTTTCTGACCTTTTGTTTCTTCAAAAACGCTAAATTGACAGGCAGGCAAATTTCGATAAATGTGTTCGCCACCGTCGAGATGCCAGAGATTAAAATCGCCCCGTGGGGAACGTGCGATCGCACCAGCGCCGAAACCTCCGAGGGGCATTCCGTGCCAGGGGCCATCATCAAGATTACTGCTATAGCGAACTGTGTAAGGTTTGTCCCAATCAAGACTAATGGGACGATTCCAGGTATAAGGAGGAATGTTAGGGTTAAGATTTTCTTTATTCATGTCGTACATTTTATTAACTTAAAAGTGAAAAGTCAAAAGTCATTGGAAGAAGGAGTCAGGAGTCAGAATCAAAGGAGTCAGAATCAAAGGAGTCAGAATCAAAGGAGTCAGAATCAAAGGAGTCAGAATCAAAGGAGTCAGAATCAAAGGAGTCAGAATCAAAGGAGTCAGAATCAAAGGAGTCAGAATGAGGAGATAATCTCAAGAAAAGTTTAGATGCTCATGTAACCGAGGGGAAAAATGAGCTATGGTAGTATGACACCAAAAAAAAGAAGGAAAATGATAAACAACAATAAAAAAACTCGCGTCCTTTCGGGCGAATATACGCCACTCTAGGACGAGGACTTGGATAGAATAGTGGGGGGGTATCCACCTTTGGTATTTTATCTTCTTTGCGTTTCAGTCAAAATATCCTAGCACTAGGATTAAATTTGCTTTTTGGTAATCATAGTATTCGAGAAGTTCGTTATATTCCTAATCAGGGTTTTAAGCTATTGATTGTAAGGTTATTTAACCGGATTTGATATCAGGAGTCAGAATACGGAAGAAGGAGTCAGGAGTCAGAATGAAGAGAGAATCTGCTAAAAGTTTTCAGGATTTAATTGTTTGGCAAAAAGCACATCAACTGGTTTTAGAAGTCTATCGTTTTAGTAGCAATTTTCCCAAAACAGAAACCTACGGATTAACTTCTCAGTTAAGACGAGCATCCGTATCAGTGCCAGCAAAAGCAAATATAGTAGAAGGGTTTCGCAAAAAAGGGTTGGCAGATCAAATCCGATTCTTGAATATTGCACAGGGTTCCGATAAAGAAAGTCGATATTACTTAATTCTGGCAAATAGACATCTCCGAAAATGAAAAATAAAATCAATTCTCCCATTTGAAATTATCTATTCTTTCTTCCTGTTCCCAGATCCGCTGTTCCCTGTTCCCTCTTTTCCGGAGATGTCTAATGACCTTGAATATGGGAATACTTCAGAACTTCTACTACATCTAGAAGAAGTAAGTAAATTACTAGATTCTTATATTGCTGCAATTGAACAACGCAAACAATCTTCTAATTCCTAACTCCTAACTCCTGACTCCTGACTCCTGACTCTTCCGTTGCAGCAAAAAATTCCTCCAATGTTGCTAGATAGCGATCGCTCTCCACCATACTCAAGTCATCATGTTCAGCATTTGGGATCAACATTAGTTTTTTCGGTTCTGGTGCAGCAGCAAATAATCTTTGACTCATGGTTACAGGTACAACTTCATCTTTCATACCGTGAATAAATAAGACTGGCATTTTTATTGATTTGACTTTGTTAATGAAATCAAATTTTTGAGTAACCAGAAACTTCAAAGGAAATATCTGAATTCGACGCCTATATTTAGCCATGTCTTTGATAGAAGTAAAGGAACCTTCAGCTATTAACCCTGCTGCTTGGGGTTGTTGTAAGCAGAGATTAACAGCGACTGCTCCTCCCAGAGAATGTCCGTAAACAAAAATTTCTTCTGGTGAAAAACTTTTTTCTTGAGTCAAATAATTCCAAGCTATGGCAGCATCTTCATATACTCTCGCTTCTGTGGGAAACCTCCCTTGACTATTACCGTACCCCCGATAATCAATTATAAATACCGAAAATCCTAAGTGATATAGTTTCGCTACGCGATCGAGATTGCAACTTTTTTCCTGAGCTGCCATGTTACCACTTGTTCCATGGAAAAAGAGAATAACTTTAGTATTGGGTTGAGTTTGCGGAATCCACCAACCAGATATTTTTTCTGTCTGGTTGCCAGAAGTTGCGACTGGTAACCAAACTTCTTCATAAGGAAGGTTAAAAGTAGCAGGAGTAGCTAACAGCAATGATTCAGGTTTAAATATCAATCTGCTTTGTTGTAATCTTATCAACATAAAACCAGAGATATAAATAATTGCTAAACCTATTAATAGGAACATTAAAGAAGTCTCAAGAATAGTCATTTCAGTTATTAGTTATCAGTTATCTTTTATCAGTATCTACCGCTGAAGTATCCAGCGATGAATACTGAATCGAATATTTTTTTCATCTCCTTAACAGAGGAAGCTATTGATCTAATTTTTTGCTCATTATTAGACTTCTTGCAGAAGTCAGGGAATAGGGAATAGGGAATGAAATTGTTGATTTCATATCTTTAATTGATTTCATTTTTGATTTTTGGAGATGTCTATTACACAGTTCATTTACAATCTACAACAAAAGTAGTCTATCTAGCTACTCCTTACCAGAGTTAGATTAATACCGAATATTTATTATATTATAGTTTGGACTCTGTTTGAAATAGATAGGCATACTCAACTATGACAGTATTTTTAATATTATATCTGACTAAATGTCACCTTTGTATTCAGGTTATAATTTAACGTCACTGTCAGAAATTAAGTATACAGTTAAAATAGCTATACGCTCAATTTTATCAACTTTTTTATTTTACACAATTAAACAGAGTTAATTATTTTTCTCGTCAATTCAGTAATATGGAAATGCTATCTACAGATAAAGTTAAGATTTTCTGGTATTTTGTAGTTGCTTGACAGCACGAATTAGACGAATAAAATATGGCCTAACAATATCTTGATTTAGTTCTTGCAACTTAGTTATTTGTGCCTGTAATTGTTCTATTTCATTTGGCATTGATGTATTGTGTTTTGATTGTAAATTATCTTCTAAATTTTGCTGTAAATCTGTAGCTAAATCTTTTAATGATTGTAGTTCTTCTTCAATATCTGAAAATTTAATATTTATTGTTTCCCAGTCTTCTTTTGTAATTGTGTTGTATTCAAAATTTGATTGATTTTGAGATAAATCTGGAGTTAGTTCAGTAATTGTGTTTCCTTGTGCATCTAAATGCTGAAAAACTGAGTTAATCTCCATTCTTAATTCTTCTACTTTATTATTAGTCTGTTTTTGAATTTTTTCCTCCAATATTTTTCGATTAATTGTATTTAAAAATAATGCCAATGTTATTGGAGTTGCAGCCCACAAAATTTGTTCAAACAACCACGCCACACCTGAACCAAAAACTGAAGCCCCTAAAGCAATATATTCTGCTATTTCTAGCCTCTTAAGCTGATTTTGGGGATTATTTAAAATTGTTGATGGTGTTTCCTTATTTTCCATAAATCTAGATCCCCATTATATGTGTTTAGTTAAATAATAGATACTCAAATTTTTATCTAGATATTTTACCATGATTTATTGTTGAAAATCATGTCTTAACAATTATTCATATTTACTTAAAATAGTTGAGTTGAATCAAACAAATAGTAATATAAGTAAAGGGTATTTCCAATGTGATAGAAGCAATACTATCTTAACAACCAGAATCAAATGACATAAACGTTCAAAAATAAAATCAACATGGATTGAAAAATTATTGAAAACTTTGATAGTAGTTTTACCCATTTCGGTAATCAAATCAGAATTGAGACGTTAAATTCTGAGTTCGTTAACATTATCCCTGAAATATTAATAATACAAAAAATGACTGAAATACAAATATCAGAATTATCCAAATTAGAATATTTACCTTATGTTGATTCGGAAGGAAAATTACCATTATCTTTAGAAGGGAAAATTGGTGTTTATGGAATTTTTGGTCGGGAAAAAGAACTACTATTTATCGGTTATTCTCGTGATATTTATCAGAGTCTTAAACAACATTTAGTCCGTCAACCATTAAATTGCTATTGGCTAAAAGTACAAACTATTGAGCGCCCAAATCGTAGTATATTAGAAGGTATAAAAGCAGCTTGGATTAATGAAAATGGCTCCTTACCTATAGGTAATGGTGCAACAGAAACAAAATGGAATCAACCCATAGATGCTAAACAAGAAATGACAGAAGCAGAAAGAATACAATATCAAGATCCATTAATTGATGAAGTTGTCAAAGAAAAACTACTAAAAAATATAGCTAGGCGAGTAGAAGCTAATATTTTAGAGGTATTAAAAACTAGAGGTTTACAAGAAAATATTCGCTTTAATCCTAAGCTTAAAACCAGTGGTTTATTAGATTTAAAGTAACAGTTCAGCAGTCATATAAAATTCCCTGATTTTGGAGTCTTATAAGAAATCTGGTTTGTAGGAGATAGATAAGTATGGTAGAGAATTTAAGACTTTCCCCAGTTTCTGTTTCTTGAAAAAAAATTGTAGGGGTTTGGTCTCCAAACCCAAACCTAAATGCTAAGGAAAAATATAGAGTTAAACAGAGAAACAAGAAACAATAAATCTAGATAAATAATCATATTTTCTATTTCCTAGTTTACCGAATTACTACTCCGTACTCCTATAAGAAAGGAAGTTTGTAGGAGATAGATTAGATTAAGTATGGTAGAGAATTTAAGACTTTCCCCAGTTTCTGTTTCTTGAAAAAAAATTGTAGGGGTTTGGTCTCCAAACCCAAACCTAAATGCTAAGGAAAAATATAGAGTTAAACAGAGAAACAAGAAACAATAAATCTAGATAAATAATCATATTTTCTATTCCCTAATTTTTCCAATTACTACTCCGTACTCCTATAAGAAAGGAAGTTTGTAGGACATAGATTAGATTAAGTATGATAGAGAATTTAAGACTTTCCCCGGTTTCTGTTTCTTGAAAAAAAATTGTAGGGGTTTGGTCTCCAAACCCAAACCTAAATGCTAAGGAAAAATATAGAGTTAAACAGAGAAACAAGAAACAATAAATCTAGATAAATAATCATATTTTCT
>NZ_JAAHHT010000092.1:0-20266 GCF_010672085.1 Okeania sp. SIO3I5 | reverse complement strand
GTTTCTGTTTCTTGAAAAAAAATTGTAGGGGTTTGGTCTCCAAACCCAAACCTAAATGCTAAGGAAAAATATAGAGTTAAACAGAGAAACAAGAAACAATAAATCTAGATAAATAATCATATTTTCTATTCCCTAATTTTTCCAATTACTACTCCCTACTCCTATTTTTATATAGCGTTTTTCAAGTTACTAAGAAACAATTTTTTTTTCTGATTTTTTATTCCCTGATTTTCAGAATTACCGAATAATTAATAATTATTAATTATTAATTATTCAAGTTAAAAACCTCCCCAATAAAAAAAACTCCCCAATAAAGGGAAAAAAAGTGCTAGTATATTTCCTTATATTGAATCAAGAAAAGAACAGTTTTAACCAGAGGTAATTATCCATTATCCATTATCCATTAGTGAATACTGCCTAAAATATTTATGAAAATAGCTACTTGGAATGTAAATTCAATTCGCACTCGTCAACAACAAGTTATAGAATGGTTAGAAGTAAATCCTGTTGACATTCTCTGTTTACAAGAAACTAAGGTTATTGACCAAGATTTTCCGCGATCGCCTTTTGCAGAATTAGGTTATCATATTTACATTTCTGGTCAGAAATCTTATAATGGTGTGGCAATTTTTAGCCGTTCTCCAATGCAAGATGTTAGTAGTGGGTTTGCTCCTATTTTAGGTGATGAAAAAGTGGGAGATTTTGACATACAAAAACGGTTAATTACTGGAGTAATAAATGATGTTTGTATTCTCAATCTTTATGTTCCCAATGGTTCTAGTGTAGGTAGTGAAAAATATGATTACAAACTTGATTGGTTAAAGCTATTGCAAGAATATGTACAAGTAGTTATTGACAAATCACCAAATTTATGTATTTGTGGAGATTTTAATATTGTCCCAGAAGACCGGGATATTTATGACCCGGAAGGTTGTAAAAATTCTGTGGGATTATCTGATGCGGAACGTCAAGCTTTACAAGAAATTCTTAAGTTAGGATTAGTGGATGCCTTTCGCCAGTTTACCAGCGAAGGTGGTCATTATAGTTGGTGGGATTATAGAGCAGGAGGTTTTCCCCGTAATCGTGGTTGGCGTATTGACCATCATTATCTAAGTTTGCCCCTTTCTCAAAAAGCAACAAGTTGTATAATTGATAAGTCTCCAAGAGAGTTACCAAAACCTAGCGACCATGCACCAGTTATTTTGGAATTTTGAAAAAAAGGAAATTTCAAATTCAAAATTCAAAATTCAAAATTCAAAAGTAAGAATTAAAGAAAGTCAAAACTTAAAGTTAAAAGTTAAAAGTTAAAAGTTAAAAATCAAGAAAGTCAAAAGTTAAAGCTAGTAGGGTGGGCAAATATAGAGCAAAGGAAAGTTAAAAGTCAAAGTTCAAAAGTAAGAATTAAAGAAAGTCAAAAGTTAAAGCTAGTAGTAGCGCATCTAGACTAAAATCATGGGTAAAATCTCTCCCCCTCTCCTTGCAGGAGAGGGGTGGGGGGAGAGGTCTTCATTAACTCAAATTTACCCACATTTATAAAGCTAGACGCCCTAGTAAGGTAGGCAAGCATAGAGCAAAGGAAACTAACCGGACATACTGAATATTAAAAACTCTAGCTGTCTTAATTTTTTGGGTAGAGTTTTTGATAACTGATAACTTAAATGACAGTTTTTATTTGGTAAATTTGACGATTGAACTATTAATAGCTAACTCCAAATAATTATGTTTTTAGTAACAAGAGCAACCGGAGGATTAGGTTGCCAAATTATCAGAATTTTGACAGAAAAAGAAATGTCAGTTCGCGCCTTTGCCGGACTAAATTCTACCTATTCTGAATTAGAAAAGCGTAGGGTGGGTGAGGCGACAATAATTATGAATCGGAACTACACTCGTCGCGGCAAAGATGGCCGGACTACGCCGTAACTCACCAAAAATTAAGAACTAACCCCCATCTTAATCTTTGCTTGTGCATTTACTATCTCTAAAATTAATACTAAATTTTTGATTTGGTAAATTTGACGATTGAACTATTAATAGCTAACCCAAAGTAATTATGTTTTTAGTAACAGGAGCAACCGGAGGATTAGGTTGCCAAATTATAAAAATTTTGACAGAAAAAGAAATGTCAGTCTATTCTAAATTAGAAAAGTGTAGGGTGGGTTGGGCAGCAATAATCATAAATTAGAACTACACTCGTCGCGGGCATTCCGGTCGGCACTACGCCGTAACTTACCAAAAATTAAGAACTAACCGCCATCTTAATCTTTGCTTGTACATTTGCTATCTTTAAAGTTAACAGTAAATTTTTGATTTGGTAAATTTGACGATTGAACTATTAATAGCTAACCCAAAGTAATTATGTTTTTAGTAACAGGAGCAACCGGAGGATTAGGTTGCCAAATTATAAAAATTTTGACAGAAAAAGAAATGTCAGTCTATTCTAAATTAGAAAAGTGTAGGGTGGGTTAGGCAGCAAGAATCATAAATTAGAACTACACTCGTAGCGGGCATTCCGGTCGGCACTAGGCCGTAACTTACCAAAAATTAAGAACTAACTGCCATCTTAATCTTTGCTTGTACATTTGCTATCTTTAAAGTTAACAGTAAATTTTTTACTTGGTAAATTTTTCGATTGAACTATTAATAGCTAACCCAAAGTAATTATGTTTTTAGTAACAGGAGCAACCGGAGGATTAGGTCGCCAAATTATCAGAATTTTGACAGAAAAAGAAATGTCAGTTCGCGCCTTTGTCAGATTAAATTCTACCTATTCTGAATTAGAAAATCGTGGAGCTGAAATCTTTATCGGCGACTTAAAAATAGACAAGGATATTGACAAAGCTTCTCAAGGAATTGAATATATTATTAGTGCCCATGGTGGTGCAGGTGATGCTCAAGCAGTCGACTATCGAGCTAATATTGAACTGATAGATTCTGCCGTGAAAGTTGGTGTTAAACACTTTGTATTTATTTCTGTATTAGGAGCTAACCGTGGATATGAAGATTCACCAACTTTTAAGGCAAAAAAAGAGGTAGAAAAATATCTCAAAGCTAGTGGATTGAATTATACTATTTTGCAACCTTCGGGTTTTGCATCTAATCTATTACCACTGGCAGAAAGATTTAGAGATACAGGAATTTATCTACTTATTGGAGACTCGAAAAATCGAACTTCAATAGTTAGTACAGATGATTTGGCAAAAATTTCTGTGGATTCTGTTTCTGTAGAAGCTGCTTCTAATCAAATTTTGCCTGTCGGCGGACCAGAAATTATTTATAGAGGAGAAATTTCTCAGATATTTGCTAGAATTTTTAATCGGGAACCTATAGTTATTAATCCACCTTTATTTGTCTTTGATGGATTACGGAATGCTCTGGGATTATTTAATCCTGAACTACAAAAAACTTTGGGTACTTTAAGGGTATTATTGGCGAATGAATTTTTCTGCACTTCAGAAGAAATTGAAAATTTGGAGAGAATATTTGAGATGAAAATGGAATCTGTAGAAAGTTATATTCGTCGGAAAATGGAAGTGTAATATTCATATAGTAGATTGACAAGCAAGTTAATTTATAACTGAAATTTGCTATTACACTGTGCATCAGAATAGCCCTTAATAGTAAAGACAATTTTATTTAGTGACAGCCTCACTACTATGTAAGCTTTTGCTAATTTATTAGAAATTGAATTATAGATAGTGAAACTGCCACTTTTAGTGATTATCCTGTACACTTCATATTTGGATCAAATAAAAACTTGCCATATTCTTTAAGATAATTACCGAAATAACTTACACCAAAGTCAAAAGCAAAAGAGCCACCACCAAACATATTACTAAGCTGGAGACTTATTTCATTGAGCATTAAATCATATCCTACATCTGCAGGGTTTTGATTAGTTAGCCCAGATAAAGTCAAAGCTGTAATACGGTCTTTTGTATCTTTATACTCATTATTTTTATCATCACCTAATACTATATCTACTACCCACTTAACAATGGCTTCACCGAAGGCTTCACCCGCTATTTCATAAGCGTTGAAGTTGTGAAAAATCAAACAAGCATCAGAAGGTGTATTGGAAGTAGGAAATGCCACAACTACATAATCTTGATAACTGTTGCTTGGAAGCTCTAATATTTCATCAACACTAGCACTGTTATTTTTATAGTCAATTGCACCATATACTTTTTTAGTGGTAGGATCAAAACTTGTACCAACTAAGATATCCCAATCTCCTTGGTTATCTAGATGCTTTAAAGTCAGTGCACCTTTTAACTCAGCACTATCTTGAACAATATAACAAATGTAGCCAGGATTTCTTTTTCCTGGACCGTTATCTCTCATACGAGTGTACCTATTACTTTCTAACCTCTCGCAGGTATTTGTTGTTGACATTCCAGGAAGGGGAATAGATATGACAATGGCCATCGCAACAACTAATGAATTTACTTGCTGAAACAATTTCATAAAACTATTTTTTTGCTCCGTATAAATGCGTATGTAGAGATGCACCTATAATTTTTGATATTATTATTATAGCAGTTTTCACAAAAGTAGACTACAAAACTTCTGCCTTCTGCTTTTTGCCTTTAAGCCAAAATTTATGTGTTCTATGTTAATGAAAAGTGCTATAAGAAACCTTGAGAAGTTATTACCTAAAAATGGAAAAACCTACAGACAATCAATACCCAATTAACGACTTACTAAAAAAACGCTGGAGTTCTTTAGCTTTTATTGACAAAAAGGTTGAAGCAGAAGTGTTATTGTCTCTTTTAGAAGCAGCAAGATGGTCTCCTTCTTCTTTTAATGAGCAACCTTGGAGTTTCATAGTTGCTACTAAGGAAAACCCTGCTGAATACGATCGCCTTTTGAGTTGTTTAGCAGAAGGAAATCAACCTTGGGCAAGTCTTGCTCCTGTATTAATGTTGTCTGTTGCTAAACTTTCTTTTGACAGAAATAATAAACCCAATAGACACGCTTTTCACGATGTAGGTTTAGCAGTTGCCAGCTTAACTTTTCAAGCAACAGAAATGGGTTTGAGAGTTCGTCAAATGGCAGGTTTTGATGTTGATAAAGCGCGGGAATTATATAAAATATCAGAACAATATGAACCAGTAACAGCTATAGCTCTTGGTTATCCTGGAGAACCAGATATTTTGCCTGAGTCTTTACGAGAAAGAGAACTTTCTCCCCGTAGTCGTAAACCTATAAGTTCTTTTGTGTTTACTGGAGAATTTGGTAAAACTGCTTCATTTATTCATTGACACTCGCCCATTAAATCAAAGATTATAACGGGTGATTCTTGCTTCAAAGACTCTTAGCTAGGTAACAAATCAAACAAGTTGAATTCCACCCCCGCCAGACCGTCTCCACAAGCATTTTCATTAACCGTGTGTCCCACGGCTTTTAATTCTCTTTTTCTGATTATTTTTGCAGCAGCTATATCACGATTTATCTGATATCCACAATGACTGCAATTATGGATTCTTTCAGACAATTTCTTTCTCTGAATATAACCGCATAAGGGGCATTCTTGAGAAGTGTAGTCTTTATCAACTTTAGCATAATACTTACCTCTTTTCCAACAAACAAAAGGTAAGATTTGATTAATAAACTGACCAATTCCAGAATCTAAAGATTGCTTTCTAACAATCCCTCTAGACCAGGAAATAAAGTTAATATCTTCAACAAAAATATTATCAGCTAAATCACAAAGTTTATGAGCTAATTTAAAATGCCAATCACGTCTAGTATTAGCTATTGTTTCATGTAGTCTAGCTATTTTATTCTGAAGTTTTAACCAATTGCTTGACCCTTTAGTTTTATGTTTAAATCTACGTTGCAGTAATTTCAACTCGCGCTGTTTACTTAATAAAAACTTAGGAGACTTGATTAATTTTCCAGTTGAAGTAGCTATAAAACTTTCTATTCCTGCATCTATTCCTAATGATGTTTTCCCTACTGGATTATCTGGGACAGACTCTGATGATTGGAAACTAACCATCAAATAATAACCACTAGCTTTTTTGACTATCCTAGCTTGTTTAGCTACCATATTTTCTGGATATAGTCTACTTTGCCTTAGTTTAATCCAACCTAACTGAGGTAGTTTAATCTTATTATTACCTAAACAATTTTTCAGCATGGCAGGAAAAACAAAGCTTCTCAGTCTTTTCTTAAATCTAGGGAAACCTTTACCTAAACTTTTCATCTCAGAAAATGCTCTATCTAAAGTCTTCAAAGTTTGTTGTAGAACTTGAGCATTGACTGACTTTAATCTAGGATTATTTTTCTTAGCTATTGTTAAATTTTTAGCTTGAACATTGTAGTCAGGATAAGGAGCATCAGCAGGAATAATATACTCGCAAATAATTGAACAACTGTTTATTGGTGATTTTCTTGAACTTAACCAATCCTTTCGTTCTCTTAAGGCATAATTATATACACTTTTACAAACATCAAGAATATCCTTAATTTCTTCTTCTTGTTGTTTGTTTGGCCTTAATTTATATTGGTAGATTAAGGTTATCACTTGACAATATTCTTTACTTCTGAATACAATTATATTGTAATGCAGATTGTATATACCCTCAATGGTTAGAAAAAATCCTTTAGATTAACCGATGATGAAAAAGAGCGATTAGAATATTACGCGAAAATAATGCAAGTCTCAATGTCAGAAGTGATTCAAGACTATTGTAAAAGTCTTCCAAAGCCACCGAAGAAAAAGGATTCGCTACCGCTCAATTAATTGGTTGTTGAAATTCATCTCACCACTAAATCAAAGGTTATAGTGGGAGTCCTCTTTCAAAATCTAGATAGACAGTAGGTTGGGTTGACGTAGGAAACTCAACAACAATAACGTACTTGTCCGTGTTGGGTTTTTCCCTTGGAAATGGTCTGCAAACGTTCATCAACCCAACCTACTAATTATCAAAAAATATCAGCACAAGTTCCAGATCCTGATATAGATGAGGTATTAATATTTGATGACCAAAGAAGTCAATATCTTTGGTTTAATATGGAAAAATGATAGACGAATTAAAGCAATTTCTGTTTATATTCGGATTAAAAATGAGAAGATTTATATTGAGGAAGATTGGACGGAGGAGGGAATTGCTAATTAATTTATCTAAAACTAAAAGCAATAGCTGAAGTGCTGATAGCTGACGGCTGAATGCTTACCTCTTTTTTGACCGCTGACTGTTTCACTAAACCTTTTTTCCTATATAGAAAACATAGCCATAAAACTCTTTATATTTATCGTACAATTCAGCTTCATGTCGTTGATTTTCTACAATTTCTTCGGCAGTTTTATTACCTAGATATTTTTGCAAAAATTTCTCCTGTGCAGAAATTTGCGGAGCATAAAAATGTTCAATCCAACAATTTTCAGGCAGCACAAAAGTAGCAATTGGAATATATCCAGCTTTTTCAATTTGTTTGACCTTATTTGAAATAGTATCTATTTCTGGATATTCATTTTTCCAAAATTCATCAATTTCGATAGGTCTCTCTTCAGTGAACCACGATATTTCTGAAACGGCAAGGAAAGCTCCTCTCTTTAAAAACTTATACCATTCATTTATGCCTTTTTCAAATCCGATATTATAGATTGCTCCTTCTGACCAGATTAAGTCTAATTCTTCATTTTGAAAAGGAAGGTTTTCCATTGACCCGACAATGCCATTTACTCTATCCTGGAGATTCAGTTTCTGGCTATTAATATTCAATAAATCTATAAAGATGGAAGACAGATCGATGCCTGTAATATTCCCTGAAATATGATTAGCTATTACCATCGTCTGACCACCAGTTCCACAACCTATATCAGCAATTTTTGATTTATTTCTCAGATTATCAATAAAGCTTAAAGCTTTAATAGTTACTTCAGGACTCCCAGGTCCTTGTCGTTCTATTGTTGAATAATATTCGTAGATTAATCTCAAATCAAACTCGTGAATGGATTTATTTTCATTACTCATATTTTTTACTTATTTCGTCTAAAAATATCGCATTTTATTTAAGATCAGAACTTATTAGAGGTTTGAAACCTCAACTAAGATGTCCCAAACCTTAACTTCCTCAAAAGATACTAAATAGGTTCTATAAAGAAAGAGGTTATCTGTATTGAAGTTATGTGAAATCTGTTAGTATTGAAGGAAAGTATAAAAATATGAAAAAGTTAAATTAGGTTGGAGCTGTAATGTGGATGTTCTTCCCCATATTTAATAAGATAGTGTGTAATATTAATGGTTGTGATTTAATTGGTTGGGATAATGGTTGTCATTTAATTAAAATTAAATGGTATGGTTGGAAGAGTATCGTTTTGTGGGTGGGATTTGTGCTGGTATGGGGGTTAATTCAAGAAAAAATGAAAAAGAAATGATGTACTTGCACAATATAACACTCCATATATGAAATAGAAATATATGAATATATGACATGAGCTGTAAATTCTTGTAGGGAAATTTCATAAAAATTCCCTACTTTTCTCTATCTTCCCTCAACCAAACTACCCACTCTTTTATACTGTTAATTTACTCATTAACATGGAGAGTAATTTTGTTATTTTGCAGTTTCTCTGCTACCCAACGCTCAAACAATTCACCGTCTAATTTTTTCCTAATTTCAGGATTATCTAAAGAAGCGCCTTGGAACTGCTCTAGTCGAAATATACTCCAGAATTTATTTGTCTGAAATGGTCCTAAGATATCTCCAGGATTAGCAGAATTAATTGTATTTCTCAAATCTTCTGGCAAACTAGCTAAAGTAACTCCACCCATAATTCCATTAAAGTTTTTATCATTTGTGACCGAATATTCTTTAGCTAAATCTTCAAATTTTCCTCCCTCTTCTACAATTTTTCGATGTAAAGCATCTGCTAATTCTTTATCTTCAACTACAATTCTAGATAAAATTACATAATCCAGACCTGCTTTACGCTCATTAAAATATTCTTCTATTTTTTCTGCAGTAATAGAATCTCTTAATTGCTTCAGTCTAAAAGAATTTGCTATTTGTGATTCTAAAGCATTATAGTTAATTCGATTTTGTTGTAACCATTCTTGAAATTTTTGTTGGTCTTCCAGCTTTCTTTGCAATCTAAAATCAATAATTGCTTGTTGAAGAACTGCTGGATCGACATTTATATCTTCCCTAGATTGTAATTCTTTTTCTATCACATATTGACGGACAATTTCTGTGACAAAAGATTGTAGTTTTCCAGAAGCTTGCAAATATTTTAAACTTTGCCCCCATGATAATTGTTCTTCACCTATTGTTAGTAGTGGTTTAGATTCCATTGGTAAAATTCCGCCTTTTGCTAATATGTTTACAAGTAAATTTTAGTCTATGTTAATCCATAAAAGTTGAAATCTGATTCACACAGTTTCGAGCGTATAGCACTCAGGAATAAGATGTGCAAAATTCATAGAGAAGATTAGTGCATATTTTAGATGTAATAACTATATAAATTCTCACGAATGATTGATAATTTAACTATTCCCATATTTAGTATTTCCTATTCCCTAAAAATATAAAATATCTGACAATTAAAATAAGATTACTATAGATTTCAGGTGAAATAATTCAAGCGAAGAAGCTAAATATAGAAACTTAGAGGGTGCATCTCATATTTGCAAAAATACTTTTTTCCTATTCCCTATTTTCAGTTAAGTGTTCCTAGTTAAGTGTTCCCTATGCATCAATAAATTTTTGGCTTTCTTTTTGCATTGAGATGCACCCAACTTAGACTATATACTAATCCTAAATGATTTGTGAGAAAAACTGTAGAAGTTTTGTCTTTTTATCCCATTTTGGCTTGGGTTTAGATACTAACCCCCTACGATAAAATATTACCGAATAATTAATAATTATTAATTAAATAATTTAGGTTAGAAGTCTCCCCTTTTAAGGGAAAAAAGCGGTCGTTAGCTAAACGGCATATCCAATCTCCCCTTGAGAAATCAATTTTTTCCTTCTTGGTCAATCCTCTCCCTAAAAGGGAGAGGTAATTATCCATTATCCATGATCCATTAATGAAAACCTATTTAGAATTGCTATAGAGTTTCTCCGTTAATTTAAGGTCAAATCAATTCAAAACTATTAATTCGTTCATTATAACCTCTGCCTGTTTGCTCCGCATTCCCCAGTCAAGTCAGAGGCTTCAAATCAGGAAAATATTTTTGATTTTTTCGTGGTTGTACGAACGAGGTTTGAATCCTTAATTAAACAATTATTGAAATTAAGTTAGAAGCAAAATTTTTAACTTTTAATGCCTGAATTTTGAATTCAAAAAATCGTCAAGTAAGTAGCCAGGAAAACAAAGCTAAGATTTAGGAAACAAAAAAGCTCATACCTATTGGCTGATTACTAATTACTATATAGTATAGTACCAAACTATAGCTAATAAAATTGCAGCGATCGCTCCAATTAAAGTATTGATAATATTTACTACTTCATTTGTTAACCATTCAAACTGAGACTGCATTGTTGCCCCAATTACACTCTCCAAGTTAGTAGCAATAAAAGCTGCAATAACACAAAAGGCTATTCCTGTCAAATCAATTAAACCTACAGTCCAACCAAGCAAGGCGATCGCTACAGAAGCAACAATACCTGCTAAGGTCCCTTCTAAACTTACAGCACCCTCGGTTCCCCGTGGCACTGGTTGTAGAGTTGTAATTAAAAATGTCCGCTTACCATAAGCTTTCCCTACCTCACTAGCGCAAGTATCAGAAAGCTTGGTACAAAAACTAGCTACATAACCCAACATTAGTAAAAATGGTAGATTTTCTATGGGAGGATGATTCGGGTATAACAAACCAATGACCAAAACTCCCACAGCACAGATAGCAGCAGTCAAGGCCGAACCCCAAACATTTTCTGGCCCTCTAGCACCTTCCCGCTTTTCTGCAATTCCAGCAGCTTGCTTTTCGGCCATTCCGATGCGAGTCACCCCGGAACCCACCAAAAAATAAAATACTACTACCGCATATCCAGGCAAACCCAAACTACCCCAAATTAAGACTCCCAGTATCCAAGCATGAACTATTCCGGCTGGAGTTAATAATTTTTTTGGGGCAAAATAAACTAGACTAAGTAAGATAGTATTTAAAATTATAGCTACTAACCAGGGATTCACAGAATTAATATTAGATAACATCGCATCTACCCACAGGAAACATCTATTGTAATTTTAACTTGAAAGAAGAAGCAAGTTCATTAATGGATAATGGATAATTGATAATTGATAGTGGATAATTACCTCTCCCTAAAAGGGAAAGGATTTACTAAAAGGAAAAAATCAACTTTTTTTCCCTTGAAAGGGGAGGTTTTAAAGGTGAATTATTGAATAATTAATTATTCGGTAAGCATTCAGCTTTTAGCAATTAATAATCAACAATTACTTCTTACGGTTAAGGGAAGGTAGTTTGGCAGTAACTTTTAATTTTATTTCAATTTATCAATTGCTTTTACCTACTCCCAAACCAAAAATTGATAGCCAATAGTTAATCACAGAATGCTTGGCGAAAAATTAAGGTTTTATCTCTCATTTAAGGGAGAAAAAGAGAAAAAAAACCTCTGAACCAATCATCTTCTTAAAAAGAAGAAGTTATTATTAATTGTTAATTGTTAATTATTGAATAAGCAAAAATAAATAGCATGGAAAAATGGCAAGAGTATAGCTCAAGTCAGAAGTTAAATTTTTACTGTGACTAAATTTAAGAAGCGCGAGAATATCCTAATAGTTATGGCGAATACTATAAAACATCTCAGACTTCTTGAATAAACTCAAATTTTCCAATGCTTCTTCACCAAAAAATAAGGTCTGAACTCTTCCCTTTCAAGGAGATGAAAAAGCGGTCGTTTTCGGCTAAGAGCCGACATTTAAGGGCGAATGCCATTCGCCCCTACGAGCATTCCATGTCGCGTAGCGAAACGGCATATTCAATCTCCCCTTGAGAAATAAATCTTTTCCTTTTAGTCAATCCTCTCCCTAAAAGTGAGAGGTAATTATCCATTATCCATTATCCATTATCCATTAATGAATAGATGTTTTCAGTACAAAATAAAATTTATACATGACAAGGAAGTAACCATGAATCAAGTTCTTTTTCACTTAGCCTTTCCCGTCAATGATATTGATAAAACAAAAGATTTTTATGCCAATGGTTTAGGTTGTGAAGTTGGGCGAGAATCTCGAAACTCAGTAATTTTAAATCTTTATGGCAATCAAATTGTTGCTCATGTTGCTAAAGAAGATTTAGAACCACAAAAAGGAATTTATCCCAGACACTTTGGTTTAGTTTTTACTCTAGAAAGTGATTGGGAAGCTTTGTTAGAACGAGCTGAAAAAAATCAATTAAAATTCTATCAGCAACCCAGACGAAGATTTACAAATTCTCTTTTAGAACATCGCACTTTTTTCCTGGAAGATCCTTTCCATAATTTGCTAGAGTTCAAATATTATTGTCATAAAGAAGCAATTTTTGGTTGTAATGAACATCAAGAAGTTGGCGATGCTGTAGCAGTTTAAATTACTATAAGTATTCAGCTATTGGCGGTCAAATATCAGCTTTATAGATCCAGACCAAGAATAACTGTAGAAATATTAACTAATTGATTTAATGAACTGATAAATCTAGCGATTGTAAATAATTTGTTTTGTCAAAAAAACTGCAGGGGTTTGGTTTCAAAAACCCTTTTTAACTCTGGTTCGTATACTAAAACCCCTAGGATAAACATTACAACATAAGTGCAGATTGCTATACATATTTATCAGTAATTATCTGCTGGTTAAATCCACTTATTCAAATCAATTAGACATTTCCAGTCATTAAAATTCTCAGCAATTATGGTGCAGAAATTATCAATGATTTTCCCTGACTCCCTTCATCCTCCGACCTAATCCTTCTTTTCTATTTGCTCAAATTAATTAGACATTTCCAGTCATTAAAATTCTCAGCAATTATGGTGCAGAAATTATCAATGATTTTCCCCGACTCTCTCCAACCTCCGACCTAATCCCTCTTTTCTATTTGCTCAAATTAATTAGAAATTTCCAGTCATTAAAATTCTCAGCAATTATGGTGCAGAAATTATCAATAATTTTCCCCGACTCCCTCCGACCTCCGAACTACTCTCTCTTTTCTATTTGCTCAAATTAATTTAGATATTTCCACTCATCAAAAATTCTCAGCAATTAATTATAGTGGAGAAATTATCAATGATTTTCCACGACTCCCTCTTTTCTATTTCCTCAAATTAATTAGAAATTTCCATTCATCAAAAATCTCAAAAATTATGGTGCAGAAATTATCAACGATTTTCCCCGATTTTCTCCGACCTCCGAGCTACTCCCTCTTTTCTATTTCCTCAAATTAATTAGAAATTTCCATTCATCAAAAATCTCAGAAATTATGGTGCAGAAATTATCAACGATTTTCCCCGATTTTCTCCGACCTCCGAGCTAATTCCTATTTTCTATTTCCTCAAATTAATTAGAAATTTCCATTCATCAAAAATCTCAAAAATTATGGTGCAGAAATTATCAACGATTTTCCCCGATTTTCTCCGACCTCCGAGCTACTCCCTCTTTTCTATTTCCTCAAATTAATTAGAAATTTCCATTCATCAAAAATCTCAAAAATTATGGTGCAGAAATTATCAACGATTTTCCCCGATTTTCTCCGACCTCCGAGCTACTCCCTCTTTTCTATTTGCTCAAATTAATTAGAAATTTCCACTCATCAAAAATCTCAGAAATTATGGTGCAGAAATTATCAACGATTTTCCCCGACTTTCATCGACCTCCGAGCTAATTCCTCTTTTCTATTTGCTCAAATTAATTAGAAATTTCCACTCATCAAAAATCTCAAAAATTATGGTGCAGAAATTATCAATGATTTTCTTCTACTCTCTCCGACCTCCGAGCTAATCCCTCTTTAAAAATCTCAAAAATTATGGTGCAGAAATTATCAATGATTTTCTTCTACTCTCTCCGACCTCCGAGCTAATCCCTCTTTTCTATTTGCTCAAATTAATTAGAAATTTCCACTCATCAAAAATCTCAAAAATTATGGTGCAGAAATTATCAATGATTTTCTTCTACTCTCTCCGACCTCCGAGCTACTCCCTCTTTTCTATTTCCTCAAATTAATTAGAAATTTCCACTCATCAAAAATCTCAGCAATTTCAGCAATTATGGTGCAAAAATAATCAATTATTTTCTCCAACTCTCTCCGACTTACTCACTACTCCCTCTTTTTTTAATTCCTCAACAATTACTTTCAAAACTTTTTCATCTGACACCATCCAAGCATGAAGTAAAACATCTATTTTAATATCCCTACCCACTGGCAATTGAGAACTTATAGCAGGCAAAATCATGGCATCATAAGGAGTCCAAATAGAAGTAAAATTTATCCGATTTAATAAATTAATATCTTGGTTTAAATTTTCTAGAAAATTACTTTTCGGACGCATTTGCTTGGGTGCTGCTAAATTTAAAAGATAGCCTGTTAATGTGCCGTTGTGAGGAGAAGAAATAGTAATAAAATGTTCGACTTTTTCAATGCCTCCTAATCTTTGAACATAGTAACGACTGACTATTCCTCCCATACTAAAACCTATTAAATCAAAGAGTTGATTAGGTGGAAATGTTTTATCTACATAATTTGCTACTTGTTCGGCTAATTTATCTAAACCTAAAATACCGTAATTAGGAACTAAGTTCAGAGAATATACTTCCCATCCTAATTTTTTTAGGTATTGAGACATTTTATTGAATATTCTCGTTGTGTCAAAAATTCCGTGGATTAATAATACTGGGTTGGGTTTATTTAAACTTTCCATTTTTCTTTTTGAATATTTCTAATTTGTAGGTATTCAGCAGTCAGCTATCAGCTATAAATTATTAACTCATTATCACACCCAAGAAGGAATTAGTCGCATAATAAAATTAAAAATTATCAAGAAAAAAGTCATTAGCTAACCGCAGTCAAGTTATTACCTTTAAAAACTCAATTCTTACTCTAATTCTATATTTTAGGATGAGGCGATCGCTCTCTTTTCCTTGAGTAAAACAGTCTTTTTACTCGTATCAACTTTTCAAGTTATTTTTCTGTGGAATTTAATCCCTTTAGAAATTAAAGGCGTTAGTAATTGGTCGGATGATTTTCTACTAGGGGTGATACCCATCACTTACTCTGGTTAAATATTTAGAGGTATTAGAAACAGATTACTCTTAAAATTTCATCTCTTGATTTACCAACGCTAAATTAAAAGAGTGCTTGCTTCATTCATTTTTATTGCACCCCTAGCTGACCACTGACCACGAGCTAGCTAAATGCTTACCTAAATTTTAGGATGAGGCGATCGCTTTGCTTTTCTTTCCTTGCTTAGGACAATCTTTTTACAAAAGTAGCAACAACTTTAGGATTTTCTCGCTTTGGGAGGCATGTAGAGGCAATTTGACTATGCCTTTAAGAGTTCGTTTTTGGACTACTTAAGAATCCCCGTGTATGCACGACCGGGGAAAAGTCAATGGTATACAGTTTTTTGGCGATCTGGCTATAAATTATGAAATGTATATAAACAATTATTAATTTTTTAATAAAAAAATAAGGTCTAAAGCCTCCTCTTTGAAGGGGATGGAAAAAATAAACATCCCTATTTCAAGCCTCTGGGTTTCCTAGGTCATGCTGCGCAAACAGCTAGGGGTAATGATAACTGATAATTGATAACTGAAATGACCTCTGAGTTTCCCTAATCATTAAACTTATAGTCTATCCCATTGTGCTTAATGTAAACTTTTATAAATAAATATTGATAAAAGTTGCGCTATGTCATAATCTGATTCTACTGTATTAAGCTTTAAGCAATACTACAAAAAAAATTATTTTAGGAGATAAAAATCATGTTATTTGGAGGATTATTTGCCGGAATTTTCGCTATTTTTCCTTTTGGAAAAAAATCAGAGTATCTACTAGAATTTGATAATACTAAGGAAACCAATACTCCTCAAGAATCAACTCCAGCTACTGATTCAGCACCAGCACCTACAGAAACAGAAACAAAATCTGCTAGCCCTGAAACTCCAAAAGAGGCAAAAGCTAAAATTTCTGCTGCTAAAAAAGCTGAAAAAATCGCAGCAGCAAAAGCAAAAAAAGAAGCTGAAGCTGTTAAAAAGGCTGAAAAAGTTGAAATACAACAGTCTACCGTTCCAACTGAAGCAGCAGCACAACTTCCAAGAACAAATGGTACAACTTCCCAGAAACCAGAACAGGTAGTATTATTTGCTCCTAACTTTTTAATGCCAAAACCTACTCCTAAACGTCGTCGTCCTGGTCCTAGTATGAGTATGTTCCGTGGTATGGCTAAAGATATGAATTTACCAAGATAGTATGCTTGAAGTCAGAAGTCAGAAGAGTAAAGTTAAATTCGCAGTACGGACTAAATTTGAGAGGAGTGAGAAAAAATCAAGAAATTACTAAAGTTAGCTGATTAGCTTTTTTTCCATAGCTTTTAATTTTACTTGGAAGACAATTTTTACTTCCAAGATAATTAGGGCTTGTTGATTAACTCTCAGAACATTGACAGATAAATGTTAAAGCCCTTTTGGAGTGAAAAAAGTGTAAGCTTTTCGCTCTAAAAAGATAAAAAAGTCAGCATTTTGAGCAGACAAGGGTGGAAAAATCACTCTTGCAATTCTTCTGACCACCTCCTCTTAATTCCCAATTTCTCCTGACTCCTGACTCTTACCAAAAAACAAGGTCTAAAGCCTCCCCAATAAAGGGAATTAAAAAATCAACTTCTGCTTCACCCAGAGGTACTAATAACTAATAACTGAAATTACTCTCACTCAGGCATACTTTTTCAGCAGACCCTAATTAGGGTTTGCTCTCTTAATCTCAAAGCATTGACAGATAAAGGCACTTACCTTTTTTTGGTCAAAAAAAGTACCTGTTTTTTGCTCTCGTGAGCTGCAAAAACCGAGGATGGGTGAGTAGGCAACAGCGGAAAAATTGAGTGACAATTGTTCTGACGACATCCTCCGTAATCCACCATTTCTCCTGAATACTGACTACTAGAAAGAGTAAAAAGACTTTTTCAGCAAACCCTAATTAGTTAATAACTCATAGCTGATAGTTGATGGGTTAAATCATTATCCTAAGTTTTCAAGAATACTAAAGAACTATATAGCTGAAAAGCTGGGTCCCACATTGTTTCTATTTTACGCGAAATATCAATGTGAGACTTGAGACGACTTAATAGTTGGGTATAATCTCGACAAGTCACTTCTCCAAAGGGAGTAAAATCAGACCAAGTTTGTACTTTACCTAATTTTTGGTCTATCGTATTTACTAATTCATTCCATTTACTTCTATTAGTAGTTTGTAGTGTTAATAGAGATTGCTCTTGAGTCTGAATCTTAAGAGTAATTCCTTTTTGATATTGATAATTTTGGTCACAAAATCTAATAATGCTACGGCGACTAGAAAGATGTAAATCTAATATATTTGCATAATCTTGAGTCATTTTTTTATGACGAATTTTTTGGGAACGTCGCCGAGGATCGTAATCCATTGCATCCATAAAAATAGGTAATAATCCTTCAACTTTTGCTACTACTTCTGACCAATCAAAACTTAAACTTCCCATTTGTTCTTGCTCATTTAAACAAACAATATTTGCTTGGGGAGAAATAGATTGAAAATATTGCACTCTAAAAATATGTATTTTTTCAATATCTGATATTTTTGCCCAAAATACAGGAATACCTGCTTGAAGCATTTCTTCACCATAAACTTTTAATTCTCCAATTGCTCCAACTCGATAAATTCGCCAACCTCTATTTTGTAATTGCATTCTGGCAGAGTAAGGATCAATTTTCATTATTCTTGCCAGATTTTTCACTGCTTCCTGTTTATTTTCTTTGCTAATTGGTTCAAGAATAAGTAATCCTGGTTCCGTATTTTTAGGGTCAGATTTAGCCGCAGCGATCGCTTGTTGTTGGCGATTTTTTTCAATATTTTCTATTCTTTTTAAACCAAGACGAGCTTGTATAACTACTTGTGGGTTTGTTGCATCTTTGAGTAATTTTCTATAAAACTTTTCTGCTGATTCTAATTTATCTATCTCTTCATACCATCGCCCAATATATAGTTGCACCCACAAATTTTGAGGATGTTCTTTTTGTAATTTTTTCAGTAGTTTAGCTGCCTGTTGATAATTTTTTTGTTCTAGCAGAGTAGCAACCTCTTTAATTTCTTTCATATATAATTTTCATTCCTATTGAAACTGCCAGAAAATATCTTGAAAAAAGGGAAGATCGGGGAAATAATTTCAAGCTTCCTATCTATAACAAGAGTTACATTATCCATGAGTTATAAATACTACTTAGCATCATAGTTGATAGTTTGAATTTGCTATATATATTGTTTTTCCATAAGTCTTGTAGAATTTGGCATTTTTTATAAATAATGCACAGCTTTAATTATTGCTCTGCTGAATAAATCTAAAAGTCTTTACAGATAAAGGTTATAGCCTTTTTCCGGATTGAAAAAGTGCAACTTTTCCCAATATAACTACCAAAAAGTTAGGATTTTAGAGAGACCAAAGGTAGAAAAATCAAGGAAAAATTATTCCTCCTACTTTACTCTTTCTTCCCACACTTCCCATACTCCCCACACTCCCCACACTCCCCACACTCTGATTTTTTCAGCAGACCCTAATTAGATAGATTTAGAAATTCCTAGATGAAAGTTTTACTTTGAAAGTTTGAAATTAGAGGTTATACCAAACCTGCTTATCAATGCACTTTCTTTTTCCAAACCTATTCTAATCTTTCTGCTTTCTACTTTGTCTTCTTAATCCAGATACTATCATTCCCATTCTGACATAGGTAATAGACATCTCCAGGCAAAGAGATAGTAGAAAGTAGGGAATAAGAGGAAAGAATTGATTATTTATGTGGGATAATTGATTTTATTTTTAATTATTGGGAGATGTCTCATAGTCATAATTAAACATCTATAGAAAATATATTTCCAGTTTTCTCTTCTAAAAAGCTTACAGATAAGGCTTTTTAACGTTTAATAATTGGTTAAAAAAACATTTGTATAAATTAAGCTTATCAAATATTGTCAAATATATTTGAAATTTAAACTAAATTTTCCCAAAAAAGTTGAAATGAGCTATTTAGGGGCAAAAACAGGGGTAATTTGGGTGCGACATGTTTTTGTTGGTTATTTGTTAAAAGTGCTGATATGTAAGAAATACAGGGTGCTTGCTTGTGAAGAAATTTTCGTGTATTTTTGAAATTAATGATTCGCTCTGCGCAGGTGCTAAGTAAAATGCTTTACTCAACTTTATTAACACTTGGCCCTAATACTTTTAGCTGGATATCAAAAATTGCTTTAATAATGATCATTTGCAATATCGTAGCGATCGCCTTTGCCAAGTTAACAGTTAAATATCCTAGTGTCGATCCAGCTATGCCTGGTTCCAACTTTTTTGGTGGTTTTCGAGTAGCTAGTGTTTTGGCAAATTCAAGCTTCGGTCATATTTTAGGTGCTAGTGTGATTCTTGGTTGAGCAAATTTGAGTAGCCTTTCATTAATCGATAATGGACAATTACCTCTCCCTTTTACGGAGAGGATTGACACTCAAGGAAAAAATTTATTTATCGAGGGGAGATTGGATTTGGTTAGGTAATCCATCTATCCCATCCTAACGGACTGGGACCCTTGCCGACTGCTTTTTCCTCCTGTATTGGGGAAGCTTGAAAGATAAATTATTTAATTAGGGCTTGCTGATTAATTATAAAAGTATTGATATATAAAAGTTTTAGGTTTTTTAGTGCCGAAAAAAGTGCCTGGTTTTCAGTTGAAAATGCTAAAAAAGTCAGTATTTTGGTCTGACAAAGGCCGAAAAATCACTCTGACAATTCTTACTCCTACTTCCTTGCTCCCGAACCATTTCTCCTGTAGGGGCGAATGGCCGGAAAGCCCCTACGACTCCTGACTTCTGATTCCTACCCCTACAAAAAGACTTTTGAGCGCAAACCCTAATTATTAATTATTCGGTAAATAATTTAGCAAAACACAAAATCAATAATTTCCTTTATATTTATTTTTAGTATTGTAAAGTTTTGCCGAATCAATAGAAAGATCTAGAAATCTATCAACTTTTATCCATCTTTGACAAAGAAAAGGTTTATTAGATATAATAGTGCCTTACGGGTGTAAAACATAAACTTGCCA
>NZ_JAAHHT010000091.1:16149-33102 GCF_010672085.1 Okeania sp. SIO3I5 | reverse complement strand
TGTTTACACCTTTAAACCTAGAAGGATTATTTTCACTTCCCATAATCACCTGCCAAAAATTCTTTTTTCCCATAACTGCTTCCCACTGTGCTTGAGTGACTGGATACTTTCCCATGAAAAATTCTGGCACATCCACATAATGTTGCGGACCTTCCCAATCTAATCTTCCTGCTTCCGTCTCTGGAGACCCCATGAGAAATCTACCTCCAGGAATTTTCACCATTTCTAGGGTGACTCCATTGCCGAGGTTTTCTGTTATTACTTCTGCTTCACCTTGACGGCGACTAATTATTTTTCCTCTGCTGTTAACTGTGACAGTAGTAAATGTCTGAATAGGAATTTTGGGTGGTGGAGGGGGAGGTGCTAGTGTCGGTTCTGGTGATGGAGCGATCAAACCTAACGCTTCTAATACTTCCGTCGCATTTTTATAACGTTCTCTAAAATACTCCCGCACCATCTTATCTAATATATCTACCAGACGGTTACTCACTTGTGCTTCGTTTCGCCAGATTATATTTCCTGTATCTTGATCTGTTGGTAAACTTTGTGCTTCTTTGCCTGTCAGTGCTTTTATTCCCACTCTTCCCACTGCATATATATCACTACTTAATCTTGGTTTGCCGATACCTTGTTCGCTTGGCATATAACCAGGTGTTCCGACTGCTACGGTTAAAGTCGTTGCACCTGGTTGGTTACCTGTGGTTAATACACTTATTTCTTTTACCGCCCCAAAATCTATCAATACTATTTTGTTATCCGACTTACGACGCATCAAATTTTGTGGCTTAATATCTCGATGAATAATATTATTTTGATGAGCTACCGCTAATGCTGATAATATTCCTGTGAGTAAGGCAATAGTATAAGACTCACCTGATTTTTTCCCCGACGTAAGTTCCTTACTTATATCTTGCCCTTCTATATATTCTTGTACTAAGTAAAATTCTGTTTCTTCTTGGAAATGAGCAAATAATTTTGGTATTCGATCTGAGTCTTTGCCTAATTTGTATAAAGTCTCTGCTTCTCTCTCAAACAACTTTCGAGCAACCGGCAAAAGTCCTGGAGCTAAATTTTTAGGTGATAGATGTTTGACTACAAATTTCGGGTTTCCTGGTAAGTCTAAATCTTCAGCTAAGTAGGTATCTCCAAAATTTCCACTCCCCAGAGGAGAGCCAATAATTTTGTAATGTTGTCTCAGGATTGTTCCAGACTGCATCATTTCAGTTATCAGTTATCAGTTATCAGACTTCCTCTTTTCAGTTATCAGTTATCAGTTATCAGTAATTAGAGTTCTTCCTACAATTTCTGGTGTTGTTTCAAAAGTTTTCGGAGATGTCTAATTTAATTTTGTTCTTAAGGAAGGGAAAATCTGGTTTTTTGCCCGAATTTATTTGAGTCTATCTGAGCGCACCTTTCCCATTGTGCTTATAGTACCATGTCAAATTTTCTTTTGTCAATCCCCTTTTTTCAGTTATCAGTTATCAGTTATCAGTAATTAGAGTTCTTCGTACAATTTCTGGTGTTGTTTCAAAAGTTTTCGGAGATGTCTAATTTAATTTTGCTCTTAAGGAAGGGAAAATCTGGTTTTTTGCCCGAATTTATTTGAGTCTATCTGAGCGCACCTTTTCCATTATGCTTATAGTACCATGTCAAATTTTCTTTTGTCAATCCCCTTTTTTCAGTTATCAGTTATCAGTTATCAGTTATCAGTAATTAGAGTTCTTCCTACAATTTCTGGTGTTGTTTCAAAAGTTTTCTGAGTTCTGTAATTGAATTTGGCTGTTCAGGAACGGAAAATCTGGTTTTTTTTAGCCAAATTGATTTGAGTATATCTGAGCGCACCTTTTCCATTATGCTTATAGTACCATGTCAAATTTTCTGTTGTCAATCCCTTTTTTTCAGTTATCAGTTATCAGTTATCAGTTATGATCCGCATGGGTTTTTCAAGCTCCTTTCCTTGAAAGGGGATATCTTGATGGTTAATAATTAACAATTAACACTTAAATAATTCAACTCATTCATTATTAATTATTCATTATTAACTACACTATATTTTTCAACCGTTCTGCAGCTTTCCTTAAATCCTCCGTACCTGTGCGCGTTTGACCAATTCCCAACGCCGTTTCCTTTGCTCCTTGATTAATATTCTCCATTGCTTCTAGCACTTCTTTAATAGCATTAGCTTGCTGTTCAATATTCAAAGAAATTTGTTGATTATTAATAACAACATTATTTACCGACTTAGTGATTCTGGAAAAAGCTTCAGTTGTTGTGTCTGTTATTTCCATCCCCAACTCTACTCTTTTAGTTCCTTCTTCAGTTACCAATACCGTTGAATGAATTGAGTCTTGAATTTCCTCCACTAAAATTCTAATTTTTTCAGCAGATAGTTTACTCTGTGCTGCCAACTTCTTAATTTCAGCAGCAACAATGGAAAAACCTTGACTATTCTCTCCCCCGCGCACCGCTTCCACCTTCGCATTCAAAGCTAGCATATTTGTTTGATTCGCTAAATTACCCACCATCTGAGAAATTTGACTAATTTGATTAGTTTGCTCCCTTAATCTAAAAATTTGATGAGCGATCGCCTCAACTTTTATTTTTAAATTATTCATAGCATCAAATGTTTCGATGACAGTCTTGCTTCCTTTTTCGGCAGCTTCTAAAGCGAACTGGGCAGTATTATTAGCTGCATTTGCTTGTTGGGAAGACTGACGAGAAAATGACCACAACTCATCCATAATCTTAGTGGTGGTATTAACAGAATTAGCTTGTACAGAAGCGGTGCGTTCCTGTTGTTCGACTGTAGCAGCAATTTCATTAGCATAACTGGCAATCAAATTCGCCACAATATTAATAGGTTGAATAGCAATTTTATTAATCAAAAATATAATAAGTACACTTACTATTACAACTATTATCAAACTACTCCACGAAACAATTATTGCTAATTGATAAGCCTTTTGTGCTTGTTTTTTTCTTGCCTTCAGGAGTTGGTCTTCTACTGCCATCATCTCATCAATTTTTTGCCGAATTTCATCCATTATCTCCTTGCCCAAACCAGATAAAACTAACTCTCTTAATTTTTCTTCTTCACCAGCTCTTTTTAATTCTATAGTTTCTTCTAACTCCGATCTTTTAGACTCTGTTAAATCTGCAACTTTAGCCAATCTTTTTAGTTGCTCAGGATTATCAGATATTTGATATTTAAGTTCCTCCAAATTATCATCAATTGTTTCTTGCGCCAAATTATATGGTTCGAGGAAATTTTCTTGCCCAGAATAAATAAATCCCCGTTGTCCTGTTTCTGCATCAACTAAAGTTTTTTCTAATCCTTTTAATAAACCTTTAACTTGATAGGTATGAGCTACCCATTCCGCCGATTCTTCTAAAGTATGAATGCTACTTTGGGAAAAAATATTACTAATTCCAAATGTACCAATAATTACGATTGATCCTACAGATAAAACTTGTCTAAGATTCATTTATCTATTCTGTCTTTATTTCCTCCGGAACTACTTCATTAATTTAGTAGTATTATTGATATAATAAGCAAGTTATAAAAATATAGCAATCCTCTAATATATTTTTGTATACAAATCTTACCGCTTTTAGGGAAAACTTAACTGCAAATAGGTAAGAGTTTCAGCTTTTTTATCTACTTGTTGATTACCCGCAACCTATTTAGGATTGCTATATTGTCTAATAATTATGATTAGGGTGCATCTCAATGCAAGAAGAAAGCCAAAAATTTATTGATGCATAGGGAACACTTAACTGGGAACAGAGAATAGGGAATAGGAAAAAAGTATTTTTGCAAATATGAGATGCACCCTATGATTAGTTGTCTAGTATATCATAAAGTAAGCATTTAGCTATTAAGAATCAGCTCTCATATCTAATTATTAATCAAGCAATTCTTCCTTTAACTTATAGAACATTTTCAATCAGAAAATTGAAGCACAAAAACGACTTGTCTGAGTTGTCAATCCATAATTGGAAATGTAGATGTATCTCGGAAGCTGATAGCTGATACGCGATGTACTGAATCCTTACATCGGAAAAATGAATAGTAAGCCTTTCCTGCCAAATACTACGTCAACTGTCGTTAGCTAGCCTCCTGAATAATTTTAGTTATCAGTTATCAGTAATTGTTATATAATACCACTTGGCAAAAAATAATGCTACAAAAAGGCATATAGATGCTTAAAAATAGCTACTTAAATTGATTTTTAACAGTTATATTTATCATTCTTTGACTTTTTAAACTTTACTGAATAATTAATAATTAGTAATTATTAATTAAATTATTCAGGTTAAAAACATCCACTTTTAATGAAAAAAAATCCTTCTTGATCAATCCTATATATTTTAGGAATAGGTAATTATTAATTGTTAATTGTTAATTGTTAATTACTGAATCATTATTCCCTTTACCTTATTCCTTTATCAATCAAATGAAAACGAAAATAAAAGTCATTAAAGTATTAATTGTTGATGATTCACCAGTAGCTTTAATAGTGCTAAAAAGAATTTTTGCTACCTCTCCAGAAATTGAAGTTGTAGGTACAGCTAAAAATGGTTTAGAGGCACTAGAATTAATTCCTCAACTACAGCCAGATGTAATTTGTACCGATTTACACATGGCATCTATGAATGGATTAGAATTTACTAGGGAAGTTATGCACGAATACCCACGACCAATTTTGGTTATTAGTAGTTCTGTTCAAGAGCATAATACCGAGAATATTTTTCAACTTTTAGAGGCAGGAGCTGTTGATGTTTTTCCTAAACCAGAAATTGGATTAATTTCAGATTATGACGCAATTAAGCAGGAATTAATTAATAAGATTAAAATTCTTTCTGGAGTTAAAGTTTTTACTCATCGCCGTCCGAATATCAACAAAGTAAGCCAAGAAAATCGACAACAATTATTTCTACAAAATATACAAAATAAGCTAGTAAAAAATCCTATTGTTTCTGCACTCCAAACTATACCTAAATATCCTCAATCCTCAAAAATTATTAAAATTTTAGCAATAGGAGCTTCTACAGGTGGCCCTCAAGCTTTAAAAACTATTCTTAATAATTTACCTTCTACTTTTCCTATACCTATAATTTGTGTTCAGCATATTAGTAATGGTTTTTTAAATGGTTTAATAAATTGGTTGGCAAGTGTTTGTCAACTACCAGTGAAAATTGCTATTTCAGGAGAATTACCACAAGCAGGCACGATTTATTTTCCACCAGAAAGGCATCATTTAGAATTAGATAATAGGGGTAAATTTGTCTGCTCAAAAACACCAGCAATTGGAGGACATTGCCCTTCAATTACTGTCACCTTTAATTCAGTTGCTAATTTTTATGGCTCCTTTTCTGCAGGTGTTTTACTAACTGGAATGGGTAGAGATGGAGCAGATGGAATGCAGGCGATCGCTCAAGCAGGTGGCCTGACAATTGCTCAAGATGAAGCTAGTTCTATAATATTTGGTATGCCTAAAGAAGCTATTGCTCTTGGAGCTGCTCAATATATTTTATCAATCAATGATATTAGTCATAAGTTACTAAGTTTTACTAATCCTAAATAGACTTTTCTAGAAAAGAGGGAATAGGGAACAGGGAACAGGGAACAGGGAACAGGGAATCAATTGATAATTTATGGATAATAATTTATGGATAATCATTGACTGGATTTTTTATTTTTGGAGATATCTAATGATTTGTAAAATCCACAAAATAGGGAAGAGGGAATAGAGAACAGGCGACAGGGAATCAATTGATAATTTATGGATAATAATTGATTTAATTTTTTATTTTTGGAGATATCTAATGGTTTGTAAAATCTAGAAAACAGGGAACAGAGAACAGGGAATCAATTGATAATTTATGGATAATAATTAATTTGATTTTTGATTCTAAGAGATATCTAATTATTTATCAAAATAACTGTAAGGATTTGGAAACAAAACCCCTACAATAAAATATTACAACATAAGCATGGATTGCTATAAATTCTAACTTGAAATATTAAAAAACTTTCAGTTTTTAGCATTCAACTTTCTTTTGAAAAGGCAGTTCTGTTTCAAAGTATCGTGAGTTAACAATTGAAATATAACGAGAAATTAAAGGATAAAAAAATAGATAAATTAGCTACGAATAAAGCCAATTTTTCAGCTTCGGAGTGTCATTAAACTCTGTCTAAATATCTGGTTCAATTCCCTCAAAAGCACAAAAAGTCGTTAATTAACCTTTAAGAATAATTGATAAATATTGGGGAAAATATTGGGATAAAGCCTGGAAAATTATCCCCTGCTCCCTGCTCACCTACTCCCCTTCTAGCTTAGTCAAGAATTGAAAAATCCCGGGTTTTTAAAAGGGGATTTAAACCTAAGATTTTCCTGACAGAATGCTTTCCTTGCCAGACATCTTAATTGATACATAATACTTAGGCTAATAGCTGATATAAAATCTGCTTGAACAGTCGTCATTCGACGATAGGAAGCAATCTCCTAAACATAAGAGATTGCTTTCCTGAAGGAATGGGGAGCAAACCTTCCACGGAGTGTAAGTCGCTGGGGACTTAGCGATAGTAATTATCCGGATTATATATGATGGCTAGTTAATTTTTAGCCAATTATATTAACTGTTTTTATTAATAAAAAAAATATCAATATTAGCTCCATAATTCGTTATTTTTACCAAAAAATTAGGGTATGCGCCTCCCCTTTTAAGGGGATGAAAAGAATATTTAATTCAGTATTTCAAGCCTCCAACTTCAGTCGGAGGTTCACTGATAACTGATAACTGATAACTGAAATGACCTCTTCATTTTTCCACTTACTTAAAATTAGTTCAACAACTTAGTAATAAGCTGATTTAATTTTTTTTCATCAAAAGGTTTAGTCAGATATTCTGTAGCACCAGCTAAATGTCCTTGAACTTGATCAAAAGAACTATCTCTTGCTGTTAACATAATAATTGGCAAACTTTCAAATTGAGGAATGCTGCGTACTGTACGACATAGTTCTAAACCATCTATATCAGGCATAGAAACATCTAGTAACAGAACTGCTACTTGCTCATGGTAAATCATTGACAACGCATCTACAGCATTATCCGTTACTAGCACCCTATATTTTTCACCCAAAGCTTTTTTGATAATCCCGTGCATAATTTTACTATCATCTACTGCCAAAATAGTCTTTTTTGTACTTTCAGTTTCCGACATATTTTTAACCTAAACTTAGTCCCCCTTTGTCCATGAGTAAACACCTTAAGTATATCTGCTTTATTCTCAGAAAACTATAGGTCTTAATTTACTATTTTATAACTGCAAATAAGCTATAAGCTTGGTTTATAGTTAACTAATTTTAATTTATGCTATAATTCTATAATAAAGCAAGATAGTTTGAGAAACATTTAAGTTGTTAATCTATTCAAGATTATATTCTCAAATAATAAGGCATTACCTAATGATTAAATCATAAAGAATAAAAGTTTAAACAAGGAAGAGCAAGAAAATGCAAGTCAAATCATTATATCAGCTATTAGCTACCGAAACTACCTTTACAGAAATGGTAGAGTTAGCAGCAAATATAGCTGAAACTCCAATTGCATTCATTAGCTTTAGAGATTATAGCTGCCTTTGGTTAAAATCTCAAACAGGTATTGATAAGAATAAGGATTCCTTCCTAAACTTTGTAGAAGTAATTCTAGACTCCTCAGAAAAAAACACAACCCAATTACAGAAAAAAGAAGCAAAATTATTAATCATACCTGATACATTAACAGATGAAAGAATAGCAAATCATAGCTTAGTAGTATCAGAACCAAAAATCAGGTTTTATGTGGGAATTCCTATTAATATTAATGGCAAACAAATCGGCACTTTATCATTAATGGATTATGTATCCAGAAACTTAACAGAGAAATGTCAAAAACTCTTAAAAAAACTAGGTATTCATATCAGTACCCAAGTAGAATTACAAAGAAAGCTATATAATTTAAGTGGAAAATTTATTAAACTACAAGAAATAGTTAACGCTCATCCAGAAGAAAAAATATTAGTGCTGCTAGAAAGAGCGATCGCTGGTAGTAACAATGGCATAGTTATTACTGACAATATCCATACTAATAATACAATTATTTACTGTAACCCTGCCTTTGAAAAAATTACAGGTTATTCTCGTCAAGAAACATTAGGAAAAAACTGTAGATTTTTACAAGGTGCTGACACCGATCCGGTTGCAGTATCCCAAATTCGTCAAGCAATAAAATCAGAAACAAATTGTTTAGTAGTCCTAAAAAATTACCGTAAAGATGGTACTCCCTTTTGGAACGAATTAGCAATATCTCCAGTTAGAGACTCTGATGATCGTGTCACCAACTTTATTGGTATCCAAACAGATATCACTCAAACGAAACAAGCAGAAGAAGCACTGCGAGATAGTGAAGCACGTTATCGACTCCTGACTAATCATTCAACTGATCTAATTTCTCGGCAAACCTCAGAAGGTATATACTTGTTTGCTTCTGCTGCCTGTCGTCATCTGCTGGGATACGAACCAGACGAATTAGTGGGAAACTGTATCTACGATCTATTTCATCGAGAAGATCGGAAACTATCTCCAATTAATATCTATCAACAACCAGAAGGAGATACCTTTACTCATCGACTGCGCCATAAAAACGGTTCTTACATCTGGTTTGAAACCACTTGTCAAAAAATTCTAGATCCAGAAACAGGTAAAGTTATAGAATTAGTATCAGTTTCACGAGACATTACAGAGCGCAAACGTGCAGAAGCAGCTTGGCAAGAACGAGCGCGTTTATCATCCCTAGAAGCTGAAGTAGGAGTAGCTCTCGGTTCCGGAAGTTCTCTAAGTCAGATGCTCCAAGATTCTGCTAAAGCGATCGCTGCCGAATTAGATGTTATTGGTTCAGGAATTTGGACTATTAATACTCAAACCAGTCAACTAGAATTACAAGCATTATCCGGTAGCAACTTAAAATTAGATATAGAACATCAACATAAATTACTGACCCCAAAAAGCATCTTAACTTCAGATTTTTTCTACTCAGAAGTTAACTCCGATAACGAACAGCAAATACTGACAAATGATTTTACTATAGTGACCTCAGATGGTAGGGTTGTTGGGGTAATGTGTATATGGAGTCACAATACTCTTAGCGACTCAACTAGAGATGTACTGACTTGGGTCGCAAGCGCGATCGCTACTGCGATAGACAGAGTGAGAACTCAAGAACAACTATTAAGTAACCGAGAAGCTTTACTATTTCGTCTCGCTAGTCAAATTAGAGATTCCCTAGACATTGACAAGATATTAGCAACAGCAGTTACAGAAATTAGAAACCTCTTAGAAATTGACCAATGCTTGTTCATTTGGTGCTTATCTAGTCAAGTTACTAGCATTTTTGTCACCCATGAAGCTTCCAACCCTGAAGTATCAGTTCAAACCCCAGAATATCCCAGCGAACAGATCCCAATTTTGTCAGATAAAATTCGGAATTATGAAATTTTACAACTTGACAATACAGAAACAATCAATCAAAATCAGCTGAAACAAATGCAGCTATATCTACAACAGTTGGGAATAAAATCTACATTATTGCTACCATTGCAAACTCGTTCTGGTCAAATGGGGGCAGTTATCTGTAACCAGTATAGTAGTTATCATCCTTGGAAAGAAAGGGAAGTAGAATTACTCCAAGCAGTAGTAGACCAATTAGCGATCGCCATTGATCAAGCAGAACTTTATGCTCAAACCCGTGCAGCAGCTTTAGCAGCTCAAACTCAAGCTCATCAACTTAGTGCAGCTTTAAAGAACCTACAGCAAAAAGAAGCTCAGTTAATTCAACAAGAAAAAATGTCATCTCTTGGTCAAATCGTAGCAGGTGTTGCCCATGAAATTAATAATCCTGTCAATTTTATTCATGGCAATCTTACCTACGTTAAAAATTATATAAGAGACATTCTGGAATTATTAAGCCTTTATCAAAACTATTATCCAGATCCTGTAGCAGAAATTGAGGACAAAACTGAAGATATGGAATTAGACTTTTTAATGGAAGATTTACCCAAAATTCTGTCTTCAATGGAAACAGGTACAGAACGTATTCGTAAAATAGTTATATCATTAAGAAACTTCACTCGTTCAGACCAAGCAGAGAAAAAAATAGTAGATATCCATGAAGGTATTGATAGTACCTTGCTAATTTTAGATAACCGGATTAAGTCAAAAGGGAAAGATTCTGGGATTGAGATTGTGAAAGAGTATGGTAATTTGCCAGAGGTGGAGTGCTATCCAGGGCAACTCAACCAAGTCTTTATGAATATTATTGGTAATTCCATCGACGTCCTTGAAGGTCAACCAGAACCAAGGATAATTAAAATTAGTACCCAGCTAGACTCTGAAGAAACAGAAGAAGAACCATTACTCAAATATGCTACCATCTCTGTTCGAGATAATGGCCCTGGAATGAAAGAAAATTTAATTAATCAAGTTTTCGATCCATTTTTTACCACTAAACCAGTAGGAAAAGGAACAGGTCTTGGTCTTTCCATTAGCTATCAAATTATAGTTGAGAAACATAGTGGTATCTTAAGATGCAATTCCCAATTAGGAGAAGGCACTGAATTTATCATTAAAATTCCAATCATTGCACCGAAAGCTCTCAAATCAATAATTTGAAAAAGACCTCTCCGGAAAAGAGGGAACAGGGAACAGGGAACAGGGAACAGGGAACAGGGAACAGGGAACAGGAAGAAGTAATTGATAATTTCTGGATAATAATTGATTCTATTTTTAATTTTAGGAAAATATTTTCAGTCTATCTATAATGTTGATTCTGCCTCCCTCACAATCAAAATTCAAAATTATGGAAAAAACCCTTGACAAACCCCTAGATGTAAGTGCTATTATATTAAATGTTGACGAGATGGGGCGTCGCCAAGCGGTAAGGCAGCTGGTTTTGGTCCAGCCATTCGGAGGTTCGAATCCTTCCGCCCCAGTTAAACTAAACTAACTAACTAAATAAACTAAGGATATTTCTACTTTACTCTTGGTTAAGTAAATAGTTCCTCAGATTTCTTTTGTTTTGATATCAAATCCGCTTGATTGGACATAAAAAAAATCTCAAATCGTCTTCAATAATGGATAATTACCTCTCCCTTTTAGGGCTATGCTTTATAAACATCTTTACTTAACATAAAACTTGACAACATAAACAAGTTATGTTTAAGTCTTGAATTGGCTTTTTCAGGAGAAAAGAGTATTTTTCAATACTCTTTTTTATGAATGTAGACAGAATTCTTCCTCCCCCTCCTCCCCATCCTCCCCATCCTCCCCATCCTCCCCATCCTCCCCATCCTCCCACAAGGGTTTCAATAGTTCCTTATAAGGGATAGCTTTTAGGGAGAGGATTGACTAAAAGGAAAAAGTTTATTTCTCTTGGTTGATTGGATATGGCGCCGGTAACCCATCCATCCCTCAACCGCTTTTTTCCCCTTTATTGGGGAGGCATTAAGCCTGAATTATCTAATTATTTAATTGTTTAATTGTTTAATTGTTTCGGTAACTACTCAATCTTTAGACATCTCCGAAAATCAAAAATAAAATCAATTCTTATCCAGAAATTATCAATTACTTCTCCCTGTTCCCTGTTCCCTTTTCTCTATTCCCTCTTTTCCGGAGAGGTCTTTTGTAATTCTCTATCCTCCTGACTCCTAACTCCTAACTCCTGACTCCTGACTCAATCAAGACTGAAGCAATCTATAACTGTTTAACCGGATTTGATCTGATTTTTATTTTTTTGGTTCTACTCTCATTAGTTTACCCAAATTGTCTGTACGATAAACCCATTTCTCTTTGCCATTAGACAAGACAAGACGCCAACCTTCTACTAATCTTAGGCCACAAAGCTCATCATTTTTTGGCAATCCCAAACAAGTATTTGGCCAAGTCTCTTGAGTAACTTCACTGACTTTAATTTTTTCAGGTGCAATACCTATTTGACTAGCTAAATTTTGACAAACAGCGTCAACTATATCATTAGGAATTTTTTCACTTTGATTAGTAAGTTTTTCTGGTTCTTCAGTAATGGGTTTATTGAACTTTTTCACATCATCAAAATTCTCATTAATAGAGGTTTGCTGAACAGTAAGCATGTGATTAAGAGATTTGTTACTTAGGAAAAAAGGTTCAGATATTTTTATCTGAGACTCAACTTGAGTATCTGTTGCAAATTTTAAAAGATTAGCAAACTTATCAGCTTTGGAAGTAATTTTTCCGTTTGTTTGTACTTGGGGATATTTAAGCACTTTGACAGCAGCAATTGCTGTTTCAGTCAGATTTGGATATGCTTCAGCAGTTAAGATTCCAGTTAAGATTAATGCTAGTAAAAAAGGATGAGGGGATTTCCGATCGACTCGCTCATTTCCATCGGATTCATAATTTTTAGAGTTAGATTTCATCAGTTTTGATCCTTTAATTATTTATAGGTTTACTTATCCCTATTAGTGAGATGAGATATTGTTCTGGAGCTATGGAATTTTAATAGGTGATTTAGACGATTCAGGTATAGGTTGAAGTTGGATTTTTTTATGCTTACAGAAATTAATCTATAAATAATTTATTTCTAGAGCTTGCTAGGTTATGCTAAACTAAAAAATTAACAAACTTAAATATTTTAACTCTCTGTTAATCAAAATAATCTCAAAGGCTTTTTTGGGAGAAAAGTATATTGAAAAATCCATTTTTTTGATCACTGTAGACAAGATTCTTACGGACCATCCTCCCTATCCTCCCCATCCTCCCCACAAGATTTTCAGAAGTTCCTGATCAGGGATAGCTTAAAAGGGGAGACTTTGGATCTGATTTTTTGGTAAAATAAACATGATTAGTTAATTCAAGCTATATATTTCTACTTCATCTTTCAGCACTAAAACAGACTTGATTTTTCCCTCATAGTCTTATTAGTAGCAGAGCTTACAAATGTATCTAAATCTTATTTAGAAATATCGACTAGAAAAAAATTCCGTTAGTTCCATTAGAAGATTCTCAAAACAACTGTTGTTTAACTTCTATTTGACTTGGTGTGTTATCCGGAAGGAAAATATTTTCTTAAAACTTAAACTCACGAAAATCGGGGAAAATTTAAGCCAAATTGCTTAATTTAGAGAAAAGATTAATAACTACCAACCAGATGCTACAATTTTTAACTAATCAAATTGAGGGATTTTTCCGTAAAAATTCAATTTGTAATTTCATCATAACTTAGAAATTTCTAGGGATGGAGAAAAATTTTATTTGGCAATAGTCAAATACCAAGTTAAATACAAAAAATTATTTGTATTATTACTAATTTAGCAAAAGAAACTCTATATTAAAATTTCCCAATAGAACCCCTGTTAAATTGGGAGATGAATTAACTACTAGGGAACAGGGAATACTTAATACCATTTCTCATGCATGAATGCTACATAAAATTGGGTGGGGAAGTGTGGGAAGTGTGGGAGGGGTGGGGAGAGGAAAAGTAGGAATAGTATATACTAACCAACCTTAAATTTTCATGCCCCAGATTTTAAATCTTGGTAAATATTTAATTGTTGAAGTGTAGCTGAAGTATAGCATGAATGCATGGTAATTGGTATAACAGGGAAAAAGAAAAAAATGAAGATATATGAAGAAGATGACTGCTGTATTCTAGACTTTTCAGAAATATCTCAATTCTCATATCTTATATCTGATTCCTTATTTTTATATCTCCATAGGAAAAGTCACTAAATCTACTAAATTATTCTTAAGTGTACTGCCCCTAACTTAAATTACTGCGAACAATACTTAAACATAAGATAAAAGCTTCAAATAATTTGTCAAAACTCCCAAGTTAAAATAGCTAAACTACATGAAAAAATTACAAAAACTTGAATATAAACTCATTCAATAATTAATCATTATTAACTACCCTGAAAAACAAGAATATTGACTAAAAGGATTTTTTTTTCTTTTTGTTGGTTGATTAGATATTGTGTTCATTTAGGGTTTCAAAAAGAAGGGAAACTTCACTATTTCACTCTAATGAACGATTTCATTTAATAGCGGTTTTCACAAAGTTAGACTACAAAACTTCTGTCTTCTGCCTTCTGCCTTTAAGTCATAATCTTTTATATTAATGAAAACTGCTATAAATGTGGCAATAGCAAATTTTTAAGAGATAACTTCCTCTAATACCATTTTCAAAAAATAACTTAGGTAAAGTAGAAGGAAGAAGGAAGAAAGTAAATTTTATCCCTTAATCACATCAATAACTTATAATTAATATCTCCCCAGTCAATAATTTTGGCTCCCGTTGTATTAATAAAACCAAATTATGACCTTTAGATTACTTCACCCCAAGTCCTAACAAAAGACTTTCGGTAAACAACAACACTATGATTTAATTGGGAAAGTCTCAAGATTGAAAACTTGAGACTAAGTATTTATAGCACTACACAAATAGGGTGCGGACATTTATAAATGCTTAAACTCAGTTAAGGATGAATTTTGAATTTTGAATTTTGAATTTTCAATCCAACAAAGGAGACTAACCTTATGGATCCATTACTAGAAGGTGGTGCTGCTATACAAGAGCGTGATTACACCTTAATAATTGATAAAAGTAACGATATGTACATATCTGACTCTCCCACAGATAGAAAACCATGGGATTTAATGCAAGAATCAATTATCAGATTAGCCACTGAATGTGAGAAGCTAGATTTAGATGGACTAACCGTTTACCTATTCTCAGACTATTTTAAACGATATGACCAAGTAACATCCACAGATTTAGCTCAAATTTTCCTGGAAAATCAACCTTCCGGTAAAACTAATTTAGCAGATGCTCTTAAGGATGCCATAGATAATTATTTTCACCGACGTGCTTTGAATATAGCAAAACCTAATGGGGAAACTATTTTAGTTGTTACAGCAGGTGAAATAGAAGAACCCGAGCGAGTCAAGCAGATTATTATCTCTGCTGCTAATAATATACAGCAAGATGAAGAGTTAGGTATTTCACTTATTCAAGTAGGAAATAAACCAGAAGTCACTAAGTTTTTTAAATTATTAGATAATGAATTACAAGCAGTAGGTGCTAAGTTTGACATTTGCAATACTGTTACTATTGCTGACCTGGAAAATATGAATTTAAGTGATGTTTTAATTAATGCTATTTTTGCTTAATTCTAAGATGGATTTATAACAATTTATTATCTCTGCTGCTAATAATATACAGCAAGATGAAGAGTTAGGTAATTCACTGACTTAAGTAGGAAATAAACCTGAAGTTACTAAGTTTTTTAAATTATTAGATAATGAATTACAAACAGTAGATGCTAAGTTTGATATTTGCAATACTGTTACTATTGCCGACCTAGAAAATATGAATTTAAGTGATGTTTTAATTAATGCTATTTTTGCTTAAAATTATTTCTAACAATTCCCCTATTGCATATCATCTAGAAAGTTTTTTTTCACCGATTGAGATTTAAATACTGATTAAGATTTATTGTTTAAAATAAAAAAACTGGATATTTTATATAGCTCATAAAACGCATTTTATCTGGCAACTTCAAAGGTTAAAATTTATAGCTTTAAGCATTCAGATAACCTCCTGAAGCTGAATGCTTAGATACATATAAAAATTACTATATTGAAGAATTTTGTGGTGAAATCCAAAACCATAAATTTCGTCCCAGTGCTTTGAAGTATAACTTAACTGGAAACTGATAATAATCAATTACAATATTAACGATAATAGTCAAATGAGATAGAAAAGTTAAACCTATCCAAAAAATCGGTAACCAACATAAACGAGTACCAGGTATGGCGGGAAAAAAGTAAACACTTAATCCTATTAATGTGGTTGGTAATAATACAAATAAAACTGCTAATAACTTAATTACCCAACTCCATTCTCCTTGAGTACGATCAGCAATCCATTTTTTACCATTCCATCTCCAGCTTAAAGGAGAAGAACTATCTGCCATTTTCAATGATTGCTTTACCAGATCGACAGTAAAAATATGGTTACAAAAATTACAAGAAAAAGCATCCATTAAAGTAATTGCTGAAATCTGACCATGATAGCAAACAGGACAAGTATAAACTTCTTCAATGCTTAAATTTTTATTGACATTATCGTAATTAGACATAGACTTTTAAAATACAGAAAAACAACTATATAGATTGAATTTTAAACAGTAATTTCTAAAGTTATCTATGGTTTGTGATAATTCTTAACTTCTGAACCGAGAACTTTACCTTTGTCCAAAGCGTGGTATGGCTCGATTTTTAATTGATACACCCACTCAACATAAAAACAATTATTAGCAGGTAGAATCCCGATATATCTAATTTTTTTAAAGTCAATATTTTGGGAGAAATTTAACAAAACACTATCAAATTTAAAGGCAGTTTTAACTTTTTTTTGCCGAAAGGTACTCTGACCTGATTTTATTTCAATCTCAGCAGCTCAGTTAGAATAAGTTATAATTGCTAATCCTTCCTTTTTTCGAGATTTCGGAAGCTGAGGTTTGTTGAACAACTTTCCTGCTAAATATTTGCGAAAAAGTTATTTGTAGGATTGAAAAGATTCTGCCACTGTATTCTCAATACTAAATTCTGAATTCATAAAGATTCTGCCACTGTTCTGAGAGTCTGTTGTGGTGCTTGAGAATCAAGAAATTTATATTTAAAAAATGTAGAATTCAGAATTAGTAAATTAATTAACTTTACATTCTCAATTCAAAATTCAAAATTCATATAGACCAAAATCCTCCCTTTTTTCGAGATTTCGGAAGTTGAGGTTTATTGAACAACTCTCGTGCTAAATATTTGTGAGAAAGCTCTTTGTAGGATTGAAAAAATTCTGCCACTGTTCTGAGAGTCT
>NZ_JAAHHT010000091.1:0-16096 GCF_010672085.1 Okeania sp. SIO3I5 | reverse complement strand
ATTAGTAAATTAATTAATTCTACATTCTCAATTCAAAATTCAAAATTCATATAGACCAAAATCCTCCCTTTTTTCGAGATTTCGGAAGTTGAGGTTTATTGAACAACTCTCGTGCTAAATATTTGTGAGAAAGCTCTTTGTAGGATTGAAAAAATTCTGCCACTGTTCTGAGAGTCTTTTGTACTGCTTGAAAATCAAGAAATTTATCTTGAAAAAATGTATAATTCAGAATTAGTAAATTAATTAATTCTACATTCTCAATTCAAAATTCAAAATTCATATAGACCAAAATCCTCCCTTTTTTCGAGATTTCGGAAGTTGAGGTTTATTGAACAACTCTCGTGCTAAATATTTGTGAAAAAGTTATTTGTAGGATTGAAAAGATTCTGCCACTTTTCTGAGAGTCTGTTGTACTGCTTGAAAATATTGAAAAAATTCTGCCACTGTTCTGAGAGTCTGTTCTACTGCTTGAAAATCAAGAAATTTATCTTGAAAAAATGTAGAATTCAGAATTAGTATTAGTAAATTAATTAATTCTACATTCTCAATTCAAAATTCAAAATTCATATAGACCAAAATCCTCCCTTTTTTCGAGATTTCGGAAGTTGAGGTTTATTGAACAACTCTCGTGCTAAATATTTGTGAGAAAGCTCTTTGTAGGATTGAAAAAATTCTGCCACTGTTCTGAGAGTCTGTTGTACTGCTTGAGAATCAAGAAATTTATCTTGAAAAAATGTAGAATTCAGAATTAGTAAATTAATTAATTCTACATTCTACATTCTCAATTCTAAATTCATAATATTCAATTCCCTCACGGTTTGAACCAGAGGTAATTATCCATTATCCATTAATGAATTCACCTGCTTTTTTGAAAATAATCAGTGATACTATAAAATCATACTAGGTCTATAGATAAAATGGATACAACTACTCGTTTTGAGTATATTTTTTCTAAGAGGTAAATAGTTAAATTGGTCAAACATAAATCATTTAATTTAATCAACCATTCCTGGCACTCAATTATTCAATTTGTTGGTTTGTTTTGTCTTTGCTGCTTCCTGGTTATTAGTTGTAGTCAACCTCAGAATAATCCCGATAATACCCCCACCACAGAAACAACTACAAATCGCATTACTATCGGCACAACTTTAAAACCTCGCACCATTGACCCCGCAGACGCCTACGAAGTAATATCTGGTAACTTACTCTATAACTTGGGCGATCGCCTCTACGGTTACAAGTTAGGGACAACGGAACTTCTACCCCAACTAGCAACAGAAATGCCAAAAATTAGTGAAGATGGCACAACTTATACTATTCCTATTCGTCAAGGGGTAACTTTCCATGACGGTACTCCCTTCAACGCTGAAGCAATGGCCTTTTCTTTCAAACGTTTTATTGAAAATAGTGGTCCACCTTCTTCTTTATTAACTAATACCGTTGAGTCAGTAGAAGCTACGGGAGAATATCAATTAACAATGAAATTGAAAAAACCTTTTGCAGCTTTCACTCCTTTATTAGCATTTTCTGGTCTATGTGCTATTTCTCCACAAGCTTATACAATAGGTGAAAGTCAATTTAAACCTGATACATTTATTGGTACTGGTCCCTATAAATTAGCTGAGTATGGTACTGACGTTTTACGATTAGATGTATTTGAAAATTATTGGGGAGAAAAAGCTAAAAATCAAGGAATTGACATTCAAATATTTTCTAGTTCAGCTAACCTCTTTAATGCCTTTAAAACAGGAGCTATTGATGTGGCTTATGCTTCTTTAGATACAGACCAAATTACTAATTTAGAAGCAGAAGCTAGTCGTCAAGGATGGCAAGTAATTTCTACAGATGGTAAGACAGTTAATTATATGGTTTTAAATCTAAATTCAGAACCATTAAATAACAAAGCAGTTAGACAAGCTTTAGCATCTATTATTGACAGAAATTTACTAAATGAAAGAGTTTTACAAGGAAAAGCTGAACCAGTTTATAGTCTAATTCCGACAAAATTCAATGGCTATAAACCAGTGTTTCAAGAAAACTATGGAGATGGAAATTTTAACAAAGCCAAGGAATTATTAAAAACAGCAGGATATTCTCAAGAAAACCCTGCAAAAATTGAAATTTGGTATGCTGCAAATTCCACCAAAAGACAATTAACAGCAAGTACATTAAAAGCTTCTGTCGAGCAAAAATTAGAAGGTTTAATGGAATTAGAATTGAATAGCGTAGAAGCAGCTACCGCCTTTAAAAATTTAGATAAAGGAGTCTATCAAACATTTATCCTAGATTGGTATGGAGACTTTGTTGATGCAGATAACTATATCCAACCATTTTTAGAATGTACCAAAGGTTCAAAAGAAAAAGGTTGTGAACAAGGAGCTAGTCAATTTCAAGGTTCATTTTATTATAGCGATCAGATCAATCAATTAATCCAACAACAACGTCAAGAACAAAACCCAGAAAAACGCCAAGCTATTTTCATAGAAATTCAAGAAATATTAGGAGAAGATGTTCCTTTTATCCCATTATGGTTAGACAAAGATTATGTATTTGCTCAGAAAAATATTAGCGGAGTTAGTTTAGAACCTACTCAACAATTTCCCTTCTGGACAATTAACAAATCATAACTATCAATTCAGCATTTATGGCGGAATGCTGCGCATTTATGTCGCGCAGCAAAACAACCGTTAGTTATTAGCTAATATTTTGCAAAGGAACTGAGTTATTAGCTACTGCCAAAAGAAAGAGGCAATAGTGATTTGCATCTATCCTGTTAATTTTTGAGTCAAAAATCACAAAAATCTAAGATAGAAACAATAATCTATTTTTCCTTATTCTTGAGGTATTCAAAGTAGGGTAAGCAACCCTACTGTATCTAGGATAAGTATCAATTATTCAAGATTTACCCATCCTAGATAAAATCAATTACTCAAAAATTCCCCAACCCTAAAAGCCATGATTTTTCAGTAATAAATCAGAAAATTTAGGAGAAAAACACCAGAACTTACTTTTGCCTTTTGCCGACTCCCTTCTTACTTACTTCAAATCAATTACTCAAAAATTCCCCAACCCTAAAAGCCATGATTTTTCAGTAATAAATCAGAAAATTTAGGAGAAAAACAGCAGAACTTACTTTTGCCTTTTGCCTCCTTCCTTCTTACTGCTTCAAATCAATTACTCAAAAATTCCCCAACCCTAAAAGCCATGATTTTTCAGTAATAAATCAGAAAATTTAGGAGAAAAACAGCAGAACTTACTTCTGCCTTTTGCCTCCTTCCTTCTTACTGATTCAAATCAATTACTCAAAAATTCCCCAACCCTAAAAGCCATGATTTTTCAGTAATAAATCAGAAAATTTAGGAGAAAAACAGCAGAACTTACTTTTACCTTTTTCCTTCTTACTTCTTCCAAAGACTAACGTAAAAAACAACTAACCATCCATAACACCAAAAAAGTCACCAAAGTAATAAATATTTCTGTTGTTAAACCAGTTGCCAAAGCACTCAGTATTGCCCCTAAAATTAACCCAAAAATTAAACCACCAACTGTTAACAAAACAGCACGGCCAAACTTATTTTCCTTACGGTTAAGGAAATAAAGACAACCACCAACTCCTAAGGCCAAAGTTAATTGTAAGCTAGAAGGCTGACCAATACTAATTGCACCTAAGACCACATATATACCAGTCGGCCATAAAATATCAGCTTGACTAGGAGTATCAATCAACCTTTGTAGCCAAATTGGCCCTTGATTAATTTTCCCTGAACTCGAAGTATCAGGAACCTTTTTTGTTTGTTTCTCTGGAAAACGAATACCTTCAGGCACTTTAATTTTGCCTTCCTGACGCAACCGTAGACGGTCCATCAAAATAGCATCATAAGCAGCTTCAACATTTTCCATAACTTTCCGATCGTCACCGTGCTGTTGCTTCAAACGTTCCTTTGCTGCTTGAATTTCCTCAAAAGAAGCATCTTCCGTGAGACCAAGTTGTTGATAATGACTTTGATTACTCATTATGAATTTATTAATAATCTTTTAAACTGTGACACAATGTTCAACTATAGTATTTTAACTTCCCTTGGAAAGGGGGGAGGGGAGCATCGGGATGAAAGCCAGGGCTAACGTTTAGACACAGACGTCTCCATAAATAAAATGTTCCGCTCCCCTTGACAAATAGGAGGTATTTTATTACAGTACTTGTGATTGAGCCTAAGTTCAACGAACACAGGGGGAGGACATCACCTCTGTCAAAACAGCAGTCAGGGTTTCCCCGGCTGAAGAATCCCTATGGGGCCTGTAAGGGCAACGTCGGGAGTATGTCAATCTTATCCACTTTTGCAGAAATATGCCTAGTTAGGGCTTGCTGAAAAAAGCAAAGTGTGGGGAGGGTGGGAAGTGTGGGAAGTGTGGGGAGGGTGGGAGGTGTGGGAAGGGTGAGAAGTGTGGGAAGACTGGGATTGTAGGAGAAATAATTTTTCCTTGATTTTTCTGCCTCGCGCTACCCCAAAGTCCTCACTTGATCCAGCTCTTTTCACCGAAAAAATGATACTTTTTCACGACTTAAAATGGCTAAAACCTTTAAGAATTTATTTCCTGTTTTTATTATTGGGGATGTCTATTATTTTGAGGGAACAGGGAATAGGCAATAGAATAGGAATAAAAATAGGCGTACCTCATTAGTCGGAGAAACGCTATAGATAAAAAAGTAGTTTCAAAAGTACACACTCATTTTCCAAATACCAATCATTGACTTGTCTGAATTTTGAATTTTGAATTTTGAATTTTGAAATTCCCAATACCAATCATTGACTTGTGGGAATTTTGAATTTTGAATTTTGAATTTTCAAAAGACACTAACTATTCCTGACCACTGCACCTTTTTCTGTTTTTCGCGCCGATAAGAGAAAAAATAGTCCGGTTGTTGATAAGTACAATAAGGAGCGATCGCCACCTGTTGATTACCAATACCTAATTTTTCCAATTGTAAGATATTAACCAAACGCACATCCAAGCGAACTTTTCCCGGTTCAGGATCGGATAAAATTGGCGAATTTGGCAAAAGCTCCAGAAAATGCAAAATCTCTTCAATACTTGCCTTCCCTGTTTCTGGAAAAATAGTCACCCCTACTTGAGCCGCCACCTCTTCAGAGACTTGATAAACCTCTCCAGCAATAGCAGGACCAAGTACAACCAACAAATCAGATAATTGACTTCCGTGGGCCTCAAAACCTGCTAATGCCACCGGAACAATTTTAGCAGCAGTACCACGCCACCCAGCATGAACGGCAGCAACTTGTCCGGTTTTTTGGTCAGCAATTAGAACAGGAACACAGTCAGCAGTACATACCCAAACTGCTTGTTTGGCTTTTTCGGTTAGTAGACCATCAGCTTCGGCATAATTTGCTTCAGTTTCAAGAGTAGATTTCCCTGCTGTAAGTACGGTATTGCCATGTACTTGTTTGACACGAAATACCTCAGCAGAGGGATTTAATATATCTATTAATTCTGTTGGTGTGTTAGGGAAAAAATGGTGAGTAAAAAAACCATGAGGCCAGTTTTGTAAAAGGCTACAGGTTAGGTAAGGGAGTCCTTGCCATTCTTGCCAATGCCAAGTTACATCATCTTTACTTAAACCTTGATAGTATTTGTTGAATTTTTGTGAATCAGAGCTGACTATAGTCATTAGAATCAAAATTATTGTTTATAGTTTTGACTATTATTTTGACATCCTCCCCGACTATGCTGCACTAGGAATTTTTTTCATAGTCATCTGTCTCTCATTTAGAGTGCTTCAGGAAATGAAATGACTATTGTTCAATAGTAATAAAAGAAAAAATTCCATCACCCACCTCGGAGTGCTTCAGCAAATGAAACGACTATTGCTCCATACGCAATAAAAGTAAAATTTCACCATCCATCTCGGAGTGTTTCAGCAAATGAAACGACTATTGTTCAATAGTAATAAAAGAAAAATTCCATCACCCACCTCGGAGTGCTGCACGAAATGAAACGGCTCTTGCTCCATCCACCTCGGAGTGTTTCAGCAAATGAAACGACTATTGTTCAATAGTAATAAAAGAAAAATTCCATCACCCACCTCGGAGTGTTTCAGCAAATGAAACGACTATTGTTCAATAGTAATAAAAGAAAAATTCCATCATCCATCTCCGAGTGCTTGAGGAAATGAAACGACTATTGTTCAATAGTAATAAAAGAAAAATTCCATCATCCACCTCGGAGTGCTTGAGGAAATGAAACGACTATTGTTCAATAGCAATAAAAGCAAAATTCCACCATCCTCTCGGAGTGCTTCAGCAAATGAAAAGACTATTTCTCTATCCGCAATAAAAGGAAAATTCCATCATCTATCTCGGAGTGCTTCGAGAAATGAAAAGACTATTGTTCAATAGTAATAAAAGTAAAATTCCATCACCCACCTCGGAGTGCTGCACGAAATGAAACGACTCTTGCTCCATCCACCTCGGAGTGCTTCAGCAAATAAAACGACTCTTGCTCCATACGCAATAAAAGGAAAATTCCATCATCCATCTCGGAGTGCTTCAGCAAATAAAACGGCTCTTGCTCCATCCACCTCCGAGTGCTTCAGCAAATAAAACGACTATTGCTCCATCCGCAATAAAAGCAAAATTCCATCATCCATCTCGGAGTGCTTCAAGAAATGAAACGACTCTTGCTCCATACGCAATAAAAGGAAAATTCCACCATCCTCTCCGAGTGCTTCAGTAAATGAAACGACTCTTGCTCGATCCGCAATAAAAGGAAAATTTCACCATCCATCTTGGAGTGCTTCGAGAAATGAAGCGACTATTGCTCTAATTGAATATTTAGAAATTTTCCTCACAAGCAATACAGAAAGTTTTCATTCTGTGAAGCTCCCAGAAAAATAAATTAATGCTTGTTTTTCCCCGATCAAATCTTTCGCTCTACTCCTCCTCAGTAGAAAACCACCAACATTTTCATTCTCTGAAGCTCCCGAAAAAAAATCCGCGCGTCAAAGAATTTTCGGTTGCATCTGCACAAAAATTTTGATATCATAAAAATCGTAGGGAGTCGTTCGCCCTTATGCATGACTTTTTATTCAACTAAATTTCCTGGATTAGAAGTAATCGAAATATTGAGGAATTTTCCTTACAAGCAATACAGAAAGTTTTCATCCTGTTAAGCTCCCAGAAAAATCAATATAATGCTTGCATTTCCCTCATCAAATCTTTCGATCTATCCCTCCTCAGTAGAAAAGCATCAACATTTTCATTCTCTGAAGCTCCTAAAAAAATCCGCGCGTCAAAGAATTTTCGGTTGCATCTGCACAAAAATTTTGATATCATAAAAATCCTAGGGAGTCGTTCGCCTATATGCATGATTTTTTATTCAACTAAATTTCCTCAATTAGAAGTAATCGAAATATTGAGGAATTTTCCTTACAAGCAATACAGAAAGTTTTCATCCTGTGAAGCTCCCAGAAAAATCAATTAATGCTTGTTTTCCCCCGATCAAATCTTTCTATTTATCCCTCCTCAGTAGAAAAGCACCAAGATTTTCATTCTCTGAAGCTCCCGAAAAAAAAATCCGCGCGTCAAAGAATTTTCGGTTGAATCTGCACAAAAATTTTGATATCATAAAAATTGTAGGGAGTCGTTCCCCCTTATACATGACTTTTTATTCAACTAAATTTCCTCAATTAGAAGTAATCGAAATATTGAGGAATTTTCCTTACAAGCAATACAGAAAATTTTCATCCTGTGCAGCACCCAGAAAAATCAATATATCAATATAATGCTTGTTTTCCACCGATCAAATCTTTCTATTTATCCCTCCTCAGTAGAAAAGCACCAAGATTTTCATTCTCTGAAGCTCCTAAAAAAAATCCGCGCGTCAAAGGATTTTTGGTTGCATCTGGAGAAAAATTCTGATATCATAAAAACTATAAGGGGTCGTTCGCCTATATACATGATTTTTTATTCAACCAATAAAATAAATATCTAGGAAAAAAATTGTCAGAATTTAATCAACAAAAATTCATCAACTCCCTATCAAAAATTCAGGGAGCCAGAATATCCCACATATCCAACCCTTCAACCCCCAATCATCTGCACATTTTTTCCAGCCTCCCCTCAACAAACCAAACTCTCTGGCAACTAATTGACTCAGGAGCATCACCAGGAACCATAGTCATAGCCACCCAACAAACAGCAGGGCGCGGACAATGGGGACGAAACTGGATATCAAGCATCGGCGGACTATATATGTCAGTCGCCCCCAACATATCAATATCCCAAACCCCACAACTAACCATATCCACAGCTTGGGGTATAGCCTCAAGTTTGCAAGATTATGGTGTGCCAGTAAAAATTAAATGGCCTAACGACTTAATCTTAGAAAATCGAAAACTAGGTGGCATCCTCACAGAAACCAAGATAAAGAAGAAAAAAATTTCTCAAGCAGTAATTGGTATTGGAATTAACTGGGCTAATTTAGTGCCAGAAACAGGAATTAATCTGCAAAGCTATTATAGAAATCAGTCTCAACCAAAAATATCCTCTCTAGAAAAGTTAGCTGCAATAGTCTTTCATGGAGTAGACTCTGCCATTCAACAACTTTTAGAATCTGGAATAGAAAGTATATTACCAGGCTATACTCAACTACTGATAAATATGGGACAGGAAGTATTAGTAGAAAATCGTCTTGGCAAAATTGTAGGAGTAACAAATAGTGGGGAATTAAAAGTAAAAATTAACCCAGACTCAGCCACCTCAAATACTGACTCTCAAATATTGCCCTCAGAAATATACCTAAAACCAGGTACAATCAGTCTGGGTTATGGCGCTGAAGTCAGAAGTTAGAAGTCAGAAGTCAGAAGTTGGAAATTCAACTCTTGCTGTGACTAAATTTGAGAGGTGCGAAAATGTCCTAAGCGCCTTAGTGACTTATAGTCAGGGAGTAGGGGAGTTGGAGGAGTTAGGTAGAAATTAAAATATATCCGGTTTATTTCTCCTTCGCGAGAAAGACTGGATATTTTATTGTTCAGCAATTCTCCAAGCTTGGCATTATATCATGTCCGTTGGTATATTTTGTCTTTATGCCGTGAAAATATCTACCTTATGTAAGATTTCCTTTTCTTGTAGGGGCGATTCCCGAATCGCCCCTACTTCTTCCTATATTTTCCCTATACAAGACCGATGCTACCGGACATGATATTACTTGCTTTCCAAAACCAGTAGGGACGTTCCATGGAACGTCCCTACTCTGTTCTACCAAAATGAAAACCGATATAAACTGTTAAATTGTTCATAACAAAGAACCTAAATAATATGAGGAGATAAATAATGTCGCTAGAAAACCAAAACCAATTAATTGAGTCTAATACCAAATTACAGGAAACAACTCCAGAGCAAAATCAAAAGCAAAATTTAATTCAGACCAAACTTTTAACTCACAAGTCCCTCATGCAGCTAGGTTGTTGTCTAGCTAGTTTAGGAATGTTAGGTAGAGGTATGGTTTTAGCAGAGATGGTTTTGGAAATAGAAGTCTATGACTATGAACCATCATATCAACCCGCTCCAGTAGATAATTATTCTCCCCCAACATCTTATTCAGCACCATCTTATTCACCAGAACCCTACTACGCTCCAACACCATCCTATTCACCCGCGCCATATTACGAACCCGAACCATATTATTCTCAACCCTACTACGAACCAGAGCCATATTATTCACCAGAACCCTACTACGAACCTGAACCATATTACTCTGCTTCACCTAGTTATTCTGAACCGTATTATTACGAACCGGAACCGGAACCTTATTATTCTCAACCAGCGCCAAGTTATTACGAACCTGAACCATCTTACTATTCTCAACCAGCACCAAGTTATTACGAACCGGAACCATATTACTCCCAACCAGCGCCAACTTATGAACCGGAACCAGAACCTGACAATACTATCTATTTACCCAAAAGTCTGTATGTAGCTCCTCCGACTAATACTAACCTCAACCTCTCAAAGCAACCCAAAAATGATTTACCACCCCTAACATTACCAATACCTGAGAAACTTTATTATGATGGTTCGACTAACACTTATATAGATGACACAAATTACAATGTCGGTGCAACTGATAATTATGAAGCACCAAGTACGGTAGTTTTCTCAGAACGTTCCACAGGTCAAGTTGCTCAATATCCAACAAATAATAATAATTGGAGTGCTGTCGCCGAAAATAATAATAATTGGAGCGCTCCTACTCAGACTAATAACTGGAGTGCGACTACCGCAACAAATAATTGGAGTGCTCCTGCTCAAAGTTCATCTTATAATTCAGGGTATGGTGGAACTCAGCAAAATTATTATTCTCAAAATAACTATTCTCAAAATTCCTCCTACGATAATAGCTATTACTCCTCCAACGATAGTTATTATTCAGGTTCTTCTGGTTATAGTCAAACAAGTTACTACGCAAGTTCATCTTCGAGTCAAAGTGGTTATTACTCCAGCACCTCTTATGCTCCCCACTACTCAGACTCTTCTCAGGGAGTAGAAGTCGCAGCAGTATTACCCGCTCAAGTGCAGGGATTATTTCATAACCCGATGTCGCAGTCAGGTTTAGCTTATTACAAACGCACCATGCGACCTCCCGCAGTACCCGGAAATGGTAACACCCGGTTGATATTTCCTCTATCTATTCCAGCACCGATAACTTCATTATTTGGTTGGAGAGAACATCCAATATTAGGTTATAAAAAATTCCACACGGGAACAGACTTAGGCGCACCAACCGGAACACCAGTAGTTGCAACTTATGCAGGTCAAGTAGCGATCGCTGACTGGTTAGGTGGTTATGGTGTAACAGTTATACTAGATCACCAGAGAAAATCATTGGAAACTCTCTATGGTCATTTATCAGAAATTTTTGTGAAACCAGGTGAGTTTGTACAACAGGGAGAAGTTATTGGACGAGTTGGTAATACGGGAATGTCTACAGGTCCCCACTTACATTTTGAAATGCGACAGTTAACAAAAGATGGGTGGGTAGCAAAAAATCCAGATAGTCATATTGAATTTGCCTTAGCGAATTTGATGACAGCATTGAAAGTGACGGAAATACCGCCTGTACCTGAAGTTACTATTAATGAATTGTTGAAGCAGACTAAAGAATTAGATTCTGGTTTGCCACAACTGCCACCTTTACCACCAGGGTTTGAAGTACCTATTCCTGATTTAGAACCGCCAATTTTTGAATTGACAAAAGCTTCCGAAAAATCTGATGAGGATGTCAAAATTAGTTTGAATGAAGAGGAGAAAAAAGTGGTGGAATAAAGTTAGTTGAATTGGGAAAAATTGATAAAAATCCTAGCTTTTGTAGGTTGGGTTAAGCACCAGCACAACCCAACAAACCAAGATATTGTTGACAAACTAACGATAGTGTTGGGTTTCGTTCCTCAACCCAACCTACATTACTATTCCTGATTTAGAACAGCTTTTGTAGGTTGGGTTAAGCGTCAGCGCAACCCAACAAAAACCGATATATGTTGAGTTTCGGTTACTCAACCCAACCTACATTACTAAATAGAGCGATCGCTCTCCAGAGTTTATCTAAAAATCAAATAAGTTAAAATATAAAGATTATCTCTGGACAACCGCTAAAAAATAACCAAAACTTTAAATATCAGACTTAATTATTCTTATGGAAGACAAGAAAATTTGGATTATTGCCGATGAAACTGCTTCAGAAACTGCTGGAGGAAAAGGGTCAGTAGATACTGGATCTAGTTATGATGATTGGCCAGAAGAATCTACTGAATCAAGTAGAAAAAGATTTCAGGTTAAAGCTGAAGATTTGAAACGAGAAATGTCTGAGTTTCTCAAAGTTATTGAAGATGTATTTGACCAGACAGAACAAGAAACTTCTAATGTTAAGTTAAAAGAAATTGAATTATCAGTTGAAATTAATGGTGAAGGTCAAATTAATCTACTTGGCATTGGTGGAAAAGCTGGAAGTAAGGGTGCAATTAAATTAAAATTAGTACGCAAGGAGTCTTAAAATATGGCAATAAATTGGGCTATTTGTGTTGGGATTAATAATTACGATAATATGCCAAATCTTCGATATGCTCAGAGAGATGCTGAATTAATGCGGGATTATTTTCTCAATGAGGCAGGTTTTGAAAAAGAGAATGTTTATTTATTTACGGATAATTCTCCTCAAATTAATGATGCAGGTAAACCTTTTAATTCTCAACCTACCTATGGCACTCTTAAAAGATTTTTACGAGAAAGATTTAATAAGAAATTTTTATCAGCAGGCGATAATTTTTGGTTCTTTTATAGCGGTCATGGAATGCGTTTTAAAGACCGAGATTATTTAATGCCTGCTGATGCTGACCCTCATCCAGATGGAGTAGAAGATACTGCTATTTCCCTTTATTTTGTGACAGAAAGATTAAGGCGATGTGGAGCAGATAACGTAATTTTATTTTTGGATGCTTGTCGCAGTGAGGAAAACTCAAAAGGTTTGGGTATAGGAAAAGAAAAGCAGAAAGGAGTAATTACATTTTTTTCTTGTAGTCCTAATGAAAAGTCTTATGAAATTGAGGATAAAAAGATACAACAGGGTTCTTTTACTTATGCTTTACTAGAATCTTTAAGAATTAAAGGTGAAGGTAATTGTGCCACTGTTGAAAGATTATATAATCGTTTACGTCATCAAGTTCCTGGTATTAATCATCAGTTTGGAAAGTCTCGACAAACTCCTTATGCTATTGTTGAACCTGCTACTAAATATCATTTAATATTGTTGGAAAATCAGGCAAATTTGACTGATATTTCTACACTAAAAAATGATGCTTATCGAACTGAGGTAGAGAAAAATTTTGAACTAGCTAGACAATTATGGATTAGAGTTAATATAGCTGCTTCAGGTTCAGATATGGAAGCTATTGAGGCAATTGGCAGATTAAGTAATTCAAAATCAGGTGATAATAAGTCATCCAATGATCAAGGCGACAAATCACCTGCTACAAAGGTAAAGGTAATAGAAGAAAATAAATTTACTCCTAATACTTTCAAGCTAAACAGGTATGTTTTAAAAGGAATTATTGGAGTAGGAGTAGGAGTATCAGTAATAGGTCTTTTTATAGGAGTACCTTACATATCTAATCTGTTAATACCAGATCCAACATCAACATCAGAAACACCACCAACATCAAATATCAACTCAAAGTGTTCTACTCTAGAAAACCTACTAAAACAAAAGAAGTGGAACGAGGCAGATATGGAAACTGCTCGTTGTATGTTGAAAGTTGCGGATCGAGAAAAGGAAGGATCGCTAGACAGAGAAGATATAGAAAACTTTCCTTGTACAGACCTCCGCACAATTGACCGACTTTGGGTAAAATATAGTGATGGTAAATTTGGCTTTTCTGTGCAGAAGAAAATTTACCATAGTTTGGGTGGAACAAAAGAGTATGATTGGCGGGTATGGAAAAATTTTGGAAATCAAGTAGGATGGATGCAGGGGGATGACGAATTGATAAAGCGAGATGAGCTAACTTGGGAGAAGGACACATCATCCCATGTGGAGGGGCACTTCCCGCATCGGGACTTCTTCTTACAAGGTCCTGGTAGGCGGGTGTCTTCTGTCTCGCAGAAACTTGTAGACTGTAACATATAAGCGTTTCAGCCGTCAACAGAAAAAAGTTTTAGGAACTTAATTTTACGAATTTTGTTGATTTCAGGATTTTGATACCCTGTTTCAGTTATTAATTATCAGAGAACTTTACCTATGTTCTATTCCTCAATAATATTCTGATTCTCTAACCATTGACGAAACTCACGGAGTAAAGCATTCTCACCTTTTTCTCCTCGCCTAGTGAGAAAATTTAAAATAACTGACTTGGATAAAATTGGCAAAACATTTGACTTTTCTTGCTCCTGATAACCTCCATCTTCCAAACAATAAATAAACAACTTTTCCACATCAAATCTCCATATTTCTCGGATACCTAAAGCAGCATAAATTGTTAAACGGTCTAAAGAACTACTGGTAATATCAATCTCAATTGCTAAATCTGGAGGCGGATCGTTATTAAAATCAAACTTAATTTTACCTCGTACTAATTCCTCATTAGTAATGTAATAACATTCATCTGGTTCAACTCCTTTTTGCAAATCTTTTCGACTTAATGTTGTCGAACCAAGACTTGATATTTCTAATCCTAATACTTCTGTAGTTGTTTGTACCAGTCGTCCTAAAAAACCTTTATTAATCTCATGTTCTGGCAAGGGAGTCATAATTTCTAATAAACCTCGATCGTAGGTCAATTTTTTACTAGGATTTTCTGCTAAATCTAACAATAATGCTTGATAAGTTTCCCATCTAATTCCCATTAATAGGGTTGAATTTTCTGGTTTTAATAAAGTTTGAGTCATAGTTATTTAAGAAGGCAGTTTTTATAAGTTATAAATTACTAAAATCAAATTATTTTCTCTAATCAAAATTACCTTGAGAATGTCGGACAAAAGTTTCATCTTGAATACTGCCATAAGTATTTTCAAGAAATTCATACCAAGACAGATTTTCAGGTTGGTTATTATCTTTAATTAAATTAATCATTGTCCTCAAAACCTGTTTTTATTCTGGGGTTAAGTTGTTAATAATTTCTGCTAGGGATTCAACTAATTTTAAATTCATAAAAACCTCTAATAGTTTACATTTTGAGAATAGATCCAGTAGGGTGTGTTAGCAAAGCGTAACGCACCGAAATATTTGGCAGAGGCGGTGCGTTACATTTCATTAACGCACCCTACTGAACCTAATTATCAATTATCTATGGCTTTTTACATGAAAGTAGCCATAGAACATCCGTTCCGCTTTTCGGTTTGAAAGGTGAACCTAGTGGCAGCTATATCACCTTCTTTCAGATTATTGATGCTTTCTTCATTTATTATTGGTATTATTGGCCAATAGTTAAATGGCTCAAAGCCTTTACAGGCATAGGTTTCAGCCTTTTTATATTAAAGATTGATGCTTTCTTCATTTATTGGCCAATAGTTAAATGGCTCAAAGCCTTTACAGGTATAAGTTTCAGCCTTTTTTTTAATACCGAAGATAATTGATTTATTTATTGGACAATAGTTGTAGAAGTACGAAGTACATATGCTTGGATCTTGTGCAGAATCCATAAGTTTTCATACAACAAAGCCATTATCCATTATCATCACCGGATCTACTAACCCCAACTCCTCAAAAGCAGTCAACCGCAACCGACAAGAATCACATACACCACAAGGTTTTTCCCCACCCGCATAACAAGACCAAGTTTTTTCCCAAGGCACCCCTAAACTATTCCCCAATTGAATAATCTCAGTTTTCTTCATCTCAATAAGTGGCGCAACAATAGCGATCGCTTCTCCTTCTCTCCCCTGTTTAGTTCCTAGTCGAAACACCTCTTGCATTGCTTGAATATAATCAGGGCGACAGTCTGGATAACCAGAATAGTCTAAAGCATTCACCCCAATATAAACCCGACTCGCATTCACAACCTCAGCATAAGCAAGAGCAAAACTTAGAAAAATAGTATTCCGCGCTGGAACATAAGTAATCGGAATATTTTGTGACATTTCTTCAGGAGAGCGATCGCTAGGCAAATCAATTTGATTATCAGTTAATGCGGAACCTCCCCATAATCTCAAATCAAAACTCACAACATGATGTTCTATGACACCCACACTCTCAGCAATTTTCTTAGCTGACTCTAACTCTCGACGGTGGCGTTGTTGATAGTCAAAAGAAATAGCATAACATTCACAACCATCTGCCTTCGCTTGATACAAAACCGTTGAGGAATCTAATCCTCCTGATAATAAAATAACTGCTTTCATTTTTTTCTATATTAAACATCTCCTGACTTCTGACTCCTGTAGGTCGCCAATCTTACAAAGACCCTACCTGATATAGAATCCGGTTATATAGTATATGTTCATTATTAAATCGGACAATCGGACCATCTCCCCCAACAATACACTCTTGTATTCAACTGGATTTGATATTACTCCTTACTCCTTACTCCTTACTCCTT